>DASQTS010000092.1:0-3525 GCA_035641775.1 Thermoleophilaceae bacterium | reverse complement strand
GTCGGTGCCCGGCCAGCGATCTACCGGCACCGGCTGCTGGCGCGGCGCGTAGGTGAGCGCGTACGCGTACGGCACGAGATCGAGGAAGTGGTCCGCGTGCAGGTGCGAGATCACGACGGCGTCCACGTCCACGTAGTCGATGCGCTCACGCAGCTTCGAGAAGACGCCGTTCCCGCAATCCACGAGGACGGCGTGGGCGCCCTCCTCGATCAGATAGCCAGAACAGGCACCGCCGGCGTCCTGCCAGGACGGCGACTTGCCGAGCACCGTGAGCCGCATGAGCGGACTCTAGGCGTTCGGCTGCGGAAACGCATAGGCAGCCGTCGTGCGCTCGGTGCGAAACACGAACGCGAGCTGCCGCTCAGGGGCCAGGCCTCGCTCGGCCTCGCGGAAGGTGGTGCACGGCTTGCCGAGGTCGAGCGCGCACAGCATGTTCTGGTGGAAGTAACAGTCTTCGCAGCGGGCGGGCTTCGACTTCGGCATTGAAGCCATCCAATAACGACTCTCGCGGATTCGCCACCCCTCGTTTTCCGGAGTTTGCAGGGTCGCTTTGGGAAGCCCCGCTAGCTGCGCATTTTTCGAGGGGGCGAATTTCGGGGAAGTACTGTCCTCCTCGCCCATGGAGCTCGTCACCGGGGGAACCGGATATGTCGGCAGCCGCCTGCTGCGCCGCCTCGCGGCGGAGGGCCGGCCCGTGCGCGCGTTCGCGCGCGAGCCGGAGGGGCTGGCCGGCGACGTCGCCGCCTTCCGCGGCGATCTGCTGAGCGGCGAAGGGCTCGTGGAGGCGCTGGATGGATGCTCGTCTGCCTATTACCTCGTCCACTCGATGGAGGCCGCGGCGGGTAACGGCGACTTCGCCGGCCGCGACCGCCGGATGGCGGAGACCTTCGCGGAGGCGGCCGCCAAGGCCGGCGTGGAGCGAATCGTGTACCTGGGCGGGATCGTCCCCACCCGACGGCCTCTGTCCCCCCACCTCGAATCGAGGCTCGAGGTCGAGGAGATCCTCCTGTCCGCCGTCCCCAACTCGACCGCCCTGCGCGCCTCGATCGTGATCGGCTCGGGGTCGTCCTCGTTTCGCATTCTCGTGCGTCTCGTGGAGCGGCTTCGTGTGCTTCCGATGCCGCGCTGGCGCACGAATCGCACGCAGCCGGTCGACGAGCGGGACGTGATCGAGTTCCTCGCGCGAACGCCTCAGGTGCCGGAGGCGGCCGGCCGGTCGCTCGACGTGGTCGGCCCCGACGTGATGACCTACGGCGCCATGATCGAGCGGATCGCCGAGGCGATGGGCGTCGGGCGCATGCCCCTGACGCTGAACGTGTCGTTCACGCCGCCGGCCAGCGCCGTGGTCGCCGCCGTGACCGGCCAGCCGGTCGAGCTGGTCCGCCCACTGATGGAGAGCCTCGAGACCGACCTGCTGCCGCGCGACCCGGACGAGGCGCTGGATCTCTACGGGCTCCGGCCCCACCGCTTCGACCGCGCGGTCGACCACGCGCTGGCCGAATGGGAGTCGACGGAGCGGCTGGGCGCCCGGTGAAAGTCGAGCGGAACATCCGGATCAACGCGCCCCCGCAGCGTGTCTACGACGTGGTGATGGATCCCGCGCGGCTCGAGGACTGGGTGACGATCCACCACCACCTCGAGGACGCCCCGAACGGCCGGCTCAAGAAGGGCTCGAAGCTCACCCAGTGCCTCAAGCTGGCCGGGCGGAAGTTCAAGGTCCGGTGGACGGTGGTGGAGAACGACCCCTGCGAGCGGGTCGTGTGGGAGGGGAAGGGCCCGGTGGGCTCGGAGGCGCGCGTGGCGTACGAGTTCGGGGACTCCTCCGGCGGCAACTGCACCGACTTCCACTACTCGAACGAGTACGACCTCCCGGGCGGCCCGCTGGGACGGATCGCCGGTCGCGGGGTGGCGCGAGTCACCCAAAAAGAATTGGACGACACGTTGCAGAAGCTGAAGGCCATTACCGAGTAACCGTTAGTGTTACCGGTTAATGGCTGACTTTCTTGCGGAGAAACGGCAGGAGATCGAGGCGCGAATGAAGGAACTGCGCCCGTCCGTTGACGAGTACCAGCGCCTGGAGCAGGCCGCGGCCGCGCTTGCCGGCGTCGGCAACAGTTCGACCCAAGCGCCATCCCGCCGCCGTGGCCGCCGGGGGCGGCCCCGTGGCAGCGGCACACGGGCGAAGCAGGCCCTGGAGCTCGTCCGCGCCCGCCCCGGGATCACCATCCGGGAGCTGTCAGAGGCGATGGGGATACACGCCAACTACCTGTATCGCGTCATGCCGACCCTCGAGTCCGAGGGTCAGGTAGTGAAGCGCGACAAGGGCTGGCACGCGGCCTAGATCAGGCCGAGCTCCTTAACGCTGTCCCGCTCGTCCTTGAGCTCGTTGACGGTTGCGTCGATCTTGCCGCGCGCGAAGTCGTCGATCTGGAGGCCGTCGGCGATCTCGTAGCTCCCGCCGATCAGGCGCACCGGGAAGCTCGACACGAGGCCCTCCTCCACGTCGTAGGCGCCGGGCGATGGGATCGCCATGGATCGCAGGCCGTCCGCGCCCTGGACCCAGTCGCGCACGTGGTCGATCGCGGCGCTGGCTGCGCTGGCCGCCGATGAGGCGCCGCGCGCCTCGATGATCTCGGCGCCGCGCTTGCCCACGCGCGGGATGTACTCGTTCTCGTACCAGTCCATGTCGACCTGGTCGACCGCGCGCTCGCCCTTGACCTTCGCGTTGAAGAGGTCGGGGAACATCGTGGGCGAGTGGTTGCCCCAGACCGCGAGGTCCTCGACGTCCTCGACGCCCACGCCGACCCTCTCCGCGAGCTGCGCCACGGCGCGGTTCTCGTCGAGGCGGGTCATCGCGGAGAAGCGCTCGTCGGGGATGTCGGACGCGTTGTTCATGGCGATCAGCGCGTTCGTGTTCGCCGGGTTGCCGACCACGAGGATCTTCACGTCGTCGGCGGCGCCGTCGTTCAGCGCCTCGCCCTGCGGCTTGAAGATCTGGCCGTTCGCCTCGAGCAGGTCGGCGCGCTCCATGCCCTTCGAGCGAGGCCGCGCCCCCACGAGCATCGCGATGTTCACGCCGTCGAAGGCCTTCTTCGCGTCGTCGAAGATCTCCGTGGAGGCCAGCAGTGGGAACGCGCAGTCCTGGAGCTCCAGCGCGGTGCCCTCGGCGGCCTTGAGGGCGTCGGGGATCTCGAGCAGCCGGAGGTTGATCTTCTCGTCGGGCCCCAGCATCTGCCCGCTCGCGATCCGGAACAGCAGCGCGTAGCCGATCTGGCCGGCGGCGCCAGTAACAGTGACGGTGGTTGCCATCTCTACGAACTCATCTCCTCGATAACAGCGTCGGCGAATTCGCTCGTACCCACTGCGGACGGATCGTCACGCGAGGGCTTCAGGTCGTAGGTGACCTTGTCGCCCTTGCGGATCACCTCGGCGATGCCGTTCTCGAGGCGCTCGGACGCCTCGTCCTCGCCCAGGTGCTTCAGCATCAGAACGCCGGAGAGCATCAGCGCGGTGGGGTTCACCTTG
>DASQTS010000091.1:0-5291 GCA_035641775.1 Thermoleophilaceae bacterium | reverse complement strand
TCGCGCAGCTTCTTGAGGTGGTGGGAGAGGGTTGGTTGCGAGATATTGAATAGTGGGACGAGCTCGCATACGCAGACCTTGCCTGCGTGCTTGCGGAGCACGTCGACGAGCTGGAGCCGGACCGGGTCGCCGAGCGCCTTGGCGACCTCGGCCATGCGGACCGCCTGCTCGCGCTCGACGTCTGGGTAGACGACCGGCTCGCAACAGGGCTGGCCGGCGGGGCGCTTCTGCTTTGGAGCGAGCTCCAGATCGATGGCCATCTATCTATATATATCGATTGAGTTGATGGATGTCAATAGATACGATCGCGTCGCAATCCACGCGATGGAGGCCAGAGATGAAGTACGTGCTGTTCGTGTGCAACCACAACGCCGGTCGCTCACAAATCGCGCAGGCTCTCTTTGAGCGCCACGCGCCCGCCGACGTGCGCGCCGAGTCAGCCGGCTCGACGCCCGCCGCGGCGGTGTGGCCAAACGTGATCGAGGCAATGCGCGAGATAGGGCTGGACCTGTCTGACCGACGCCCGAAGAAGCTCAGCGTCGAAATGCAGCTGCACGCCGACTGGGCCATCACGCTGGCCTGCGGTGAGCAATGCCCGTTTGTGGCCTCCACGGTCGAGGACTGGGACATCCCCGACCCCGCCGGTAGGTCCATCGGGGACGTGCGCGTCATCCGCGACGCGCTCGACGAGAGGGTCAAGGATTTGGTCGAGAACCGCCTTGACGAGATTCGAGCGGACCTCACCAGCCACGAGCTGCGTCTGCAGCGCCTGCTCCCAGACCTCGTGCATGAGTTCCGCGGCGTGCGCTCAGACGGGGAGATCCGCGCCTGCGCGGACGCGATCCTGTCCGACTACGACGAAGTGCCGGTGCGCTCGTTCGTCATGACGCTCGCGCATCGCCGTACGCGCGAGTGCCTCGGGGCCGGCCGCTGTGACGCGCTCGTGAGCGCCTAGCCCGGTGACGTCCGGACGGCCGAAGTCGTCAACTGCGGCGACCTGCGCGACACGATCGTGGTTTCCCTGGTGGCCCGGCCTGACGGCCGCGTACGGGTTCGTGCTGCTTGGGGCAGTCCGGGCGCGTGAGCATCAGGAGCACGGGAACATCGCCCAGGCCGTGATCTACGCGGCGATCGCCGTTGCCGGGCTGGCCACCACTTTGGCTGGCATCACGCTCGGCCTTGTCTTCATTGCGGACTGATGGCAACCTCGACCGTCACGAAAGAGGCGATCCAGCGCTCGGACGGCCGAGTCGAGCGACCGGACCTTGGCCGCCGCGCAGCCGCGGAGGCGCTGGCGGCCTTCGCGCTCGTGTTCGCCGGCTGTGGCGCGATCGTCGCCGACACCCGCTACGACGGCGCGCTCGGCACGGTCGGCGTCAGCCTCGTCTTCGGGCTGATCATCATGGCCATGGTCTACGCGACCGGTCACCTGTCCGGCGCCCACATCAACCCCGCCGTCACGCTCGCCTTCACGCTCAGCCGTCACTTCCCCGCCCGCGACGCCGCCGCCTACATCGCAGCGCAGTTGGTCGGCGCCGCCGCCGGCGCCGCGGTGCTTCTCGCGGTGTGGCCGGACCAGCCCGCCGAGCTTGGGGCGACCGTTCCCACCGTGGCCGCAGGTAGCGCGTTGGTCTACGAGGTCGCGCTGACCGCCTTCCTGATGTTCGTGATCATGGCCGTCGCCACCGACACGCGCGCCGTCGGCGCCGCCGCCGCGATCGCGATCGGCGGGACAGTCGGCCTCGACGCCCTGTTCGGCGGGCCCGTGACCGGCGCGTCCATGAATCCGGCGCGCTCCTTCGGGCCAGCGCTCGCGGCGGGCGAGTGGACCGACTTCTGGCTCTACCTCCTGGGTCCGCTCGTCGGTGCGGCGCTCGGCGCCTTCGCGTACCAGCTCGTGCGGGGGGACGCGCGACCGATTTCGGAGGAGGCATCAGGTGTCTGACGCCGTCGCCGTGGTCACTGACATTCACGCGAACCTGCCGGCGCTCGAGGCAGCGCTCGAGCGGATCGAGGAGCTCGACATCGAGCGCGTCTACTGCGGTGGTGATCTGGTCGGCTACGGACCCCACCCGAACGAGGTCTGCCTCCTGATCGAAGCGCGCGGCATCCCGACGATCTACGGCAACTACGACTACGCGATCGCGCGCGACCTCGAGGACTGCGGCTGCGCCTACGTCGACCAGCACGACCGCGAACTCGGCCAGAAGTCAGTCGCGTGGACCCTTGCCCACACCGACCAGCGCTCGAAAGACTTCATGCGCGAGCTCCCGTTCGACCTGCGGTTCGCTGTCGGCGACAGCCAGGTGCATCTCGTGCACGGCTCACCGCGCAGGGTCAACGAGTACCTGTTCGAGGAGAAGCCCCCCTCGCTCTACGAGCGGCTCGCGGCAGCCGAGGAAGCCAACACGCTCGGGTTCGGCCATACCCACAGGCCCTGGGTGCACGAGTACGGCGGCGTGCTGTTCGTCAACTGCGGCTCGGTCGGCAAACCGAAGGACGGCGACCCGCGCGCCGCCTTCGCCGTGCTTCGCCCAAGCGGACGGAAGCCCGAAGTCATTATCGAGCGCGTCGTCTACGACGCCGAGGCTGTAGCGCGCGAAGTCGCCGCTGCGGGTCTTCCGGAGGAGTACGCCGACAAGCTCGTCGCCGCCACGTAGCGGAGGACCTCGGAGGCTCAACGAAGCACCCGCTCGAGGCTTCGCACTGGCGGGGAGGTCGCTGCCGTTTCGATCAGCCACCACCGCTGACAGCCACTGCTGCTTTGCGCGAGACGCGGCAGCTAGAAACGGGCGGGTACGGGTGCTTGCGCGGAAGCGTCTGTCCTACCGCCCTTCGGGCTCGACCCGGATAAGCATCATGGCAAGCACTGCTTGCCAGAGCAGGTAGCCGCCGATGCTGATGCGCTCGCTAACGCCCGCCCATGGCGTCGGCAGGTTCGCCTCGAGCCGGGACGCTTGGGTCGCCGTGAGCCCGCCGGTCACGAGGAGGATCACGATGGTGCCGATTGAGTAGAGGCGGAACCTTCTGCCGAAGGCCGTGGATCCGGACCCGATTGCGAGCAGAATGGCCACGCTGTTCGCGCTCGTGACGATTATGTGCATGCTGTCGGTGCAGGATCCCTCGCCTCTGGCCAGCGCCTCGCGCTGGTGCATCGGGAAGAGCGGCGCGGGTAGGTCGGAGGCTGCGAGCACCATGAGCAGGGCTCCCGTGGCGCGCAGACCGCGCTTTCGACCAGCCGACTTCCAGACACCGAGCCCAAACGGGAAGAGAAGCGCGCCGTGGCCGGTCAGAAGCGGGATGACCACCGGTCGGGAGGGCGCGTCGATTGCGGACAACTCACTCACCGTCTGAGCGCGGAGGCTGTAGCTGCTCCAGCGCCGAGCACCGACTACGTTCGCAATGACGTAGAGCAGCGAAGACAGGATCCCGCAGGTGAGCAAGACCTCTCGTCGCATCGTCTCCTCCTCGTCCGACCGGGTGACTACGGGACAATCAGCGCCGATCGAGTGTCCCAGGCGATGCGCCGTGATGCGCGCGACGTGCCGTTCTGCGCGCCTTCCGACTGTTGCTTGCGCCAAGAGCGGAAGCGCGCGATCGTCGTGCGATCGTCCGGACCCCCGGTGTAGCGCGGAGCTCGGCCCACGCGCGCATGGACGCTTCAGACACGCTCCGCGCGCGCGGCTCTGTCGGGCCGGCAAACCCGCATCGAAACCGCAGCAAACCGGCCACTTCCTCGGTGCGTCAGCGGAGGGGGAGGGATTCGAACCCTCGGTCGACCGTAAGGCCGACAACGGTTTTCGAGATCTTCGCGCTGGTCTCTGGAGACCGTCACGCCGAGTTCGGTCGCCGGAGCTGCCGCAATCACGCGGAAGCGGAAGTCTTGCCTTACACCGCCCTGGCGGAAGACGTTCTGGGCCCCCGTGGGTGGCGCGGCGCGCGGCGTGCGGTAAGACTGCTCGGGTGAACGTGGCAGCGCTCTGGCACGATCTCGAGTGCGGGGATTACCGCGAGGATCTCGCGTTGTGGCGGTCGCTGGTGGCTCAGACCGGCGGCCCGGTGCTCGATGTCGGCGCGGGAACCGGGCGGGTGACGCTCGAGCTCGCCGCGTCTGGCGTGCCAGTCGTAGCGCTCGACGTCGAGGTTCCGCTGCTCGCTGCGCTGCGGTACCGCGCCCGCGGCTTGCCCGTCGAGACCGTTGTCGCCGACGCGCGTCGGTTCACCTTGCGTCAGCGCTTCTCGCTGGTGCTGGTCCCGATGCAGACGCTGCAGTTGCTAGGGGGACGCCGAGGGCGCGTGGCCTTCTTGCGCTGCGCGCTGGCGCACTTGCGGCCGGGTGGGCTGCTGGCCGCGACGGTGGCCGACGCGATGGATTGCTTCGACGACGAACACGACACGCCGCCGCCGCCGGATGCCCTTGAGGTGGGGCGAGTGCGGTTCGCGAGCCAGTTACTGGCCGTCGTGGAGGACGGCGGCCGCGCCGCGATTCACCGTCGCCGGGAAATCGTCGGACTCCACGAGTTGGCGCGGACCGAAGACGTGGTGGTGCGTCTTGACCGGGTTTCGGCGAACGAGGTCGACGTCGAGGCCGCACAGCTCGGCTTCGTTGTCGAACCGCAGCGAGAGGTGCCCGAGACCGAGCGCTATCTCGGATCGACGATCGTCATGTTCCGAGCCCCACGCAGGCTGACTGCCGCCTCCGTAGAGGAGAAGCGGTTCATCGGCGCCGCCCATGCCGTTGGTGCTTCGCGATAGCTGGCTCAACCCGCTAGTAGGTTCGCTGGGCGACCCGAGCGTCGCTCAAAATGCTTCCACGTGATCGCTTCACCTCTCACGCGAAAAGCGCAAGCGGCAGGGCGATCATGCCCCCTGGCCTCGGCGCTAGTGCGGATCGGCGTTGCCGGTTCTCGGCTGCTTTGGGGCGAAGAGAAAGTCGGGGTGCGGCTCAACGTCGGGTCCTGGTTTGGACTCGACCACGGTGCCGTCGGATAGCTCAGCCCTGACGAGTCGCCGCATTTCGAGATCTTCGCGGTGGTCTCAGAAGACCGTTTCGCCCGTTCGGCGAGCATTCCGTCTTACCGCTACTGCTTTCACGCGATTGCGAAAGCGATGGGCTTCGAGCCTCCTATGCCGCGGACGGGCGACTTGCGGTCGCAAAGCGCGCTGCCCGGACGGTAGGCTTGCTCGTGAGACCGGTTTTGGGCGTCGAGCACGGCATTTCTGCCGTGGGAGGGAGGAGCAGGGCGATGGCTACCCACGTCATATTCCACGAGGTCGACGACGTCGAGCAC
>DASQTS010000090.1:0-17464 GCA_035641775.1 Thermoleophilaceae bacterium | reverse complement strand
CGAGCCGGGCGGCTGCGTCCGCTGCGGCCACTCCGGCTACAAGGGCCGCACCGGCCTCTACGAGGTCATGGCGATGACGGACGCGCTCCGCAAGCTGATCCTCGACGGCGCCGGGCACGAGGCCGTGCGCGCGCAGGCGCGCGCCGACGGTATGCGCACGCTGCACGAGGATGGTTTCGAGAAGGTGCGCGAGGGCATCACCTCCGTGCCCGAGGTGCTGCGCGTGCTCGGCGGAGCGCGCGAGGCCTAGACGCCGGCCGCGCGGCGCGCCGAGGCGTGCGCCGCGGCCTCCAGCTCGTCGTCCGGGAGCGGCGCCAGCTGCACGCCGAGGGCGAGCTCGATGAGGCGGTCCGCGAGCCAGACGTTCTTCGGCAGGAGCGGGCCGTGGAGGTAGGTGCCGATGACATTGCCGCGGTGCACGCCCTCGAAGCCGTCCCTGCCGTTGTTGCCGTGGCCGCTGAGCACGCGGCCCAGGGGCTTCTCCTCCGGGCCGAGGTAGGTCCGGCCGCCGTGGTTCTCGAAGCCCGCGATCACGCGTGGTCCCGTGCCGAGGTCGGACTCGATGGCGCAGTTGCCGATCAGCCGCTCGCCGGGCTCGCGCACCGTTCGCAGGTCCACGAGCCCGACGCCGGGCAGCTCCTCACCGCCCATCTGGTAGGAGTGGCCGAGCAGCTGGTAGCCGCCGCAGACCGCGAGCACGACCGCGCCGCGGTCGGCCGCGCGGTGCAGCGCATCGCGCTTCGTCCTCGCCATGTCGTGGGCTACCGCCGCCTGATCACGGTCCTGGCCGCCGCCCATGTAGAAGAGGTCGTGCGCGTGGGGGGCGAAGGACTCCTCGAGGCTCGAGGCGGCGTGCTCGAAGCCGAGCCCGCGCCACTCGCAGCGCGCCCGCAGCACCGCGATGTTGCCTCGGTCCGCGTAGATGTTCATCAGCTCGGGATAGAGCGAGAGGACCCTCAGCCGCGGCTCGCTCACCGCCGGCACACCACCACGATGCTCCCGATGTGGTCGGGCGTCTCGGCGATCGCGCATCGCTCGACGGGCGTGAGGCCGGCCGCGCGCGCCTCCCGCTCCACCGCCTCCACATCCACCACATCCAACGCGATGTCGACGACGTCCTCCGTCAGATCCCCGGCGGGTGACACCGCTTGCCTGCGCCGTGTAACGAGCACGCACCCGTTCCGCTCCCGTACTGACACGGGTTGGCTCGAAAAGACCCATCCGTCACGCTCCAGCATGTCGGGCAGCGGGGGCTCGGGGTCGGCGCTCGGAAGGGCCTCGTAGGGGTTCGCGACGGCGGCGGCGAACGTCCCTCCGGGGATGAGGTGTGCGTGCACTCGCTCGAGCATGGCAAGCCGTCCGTCGCGGCCGCCGAGTATCTGCACGAGCTGCATCGGCGCGATCACGAGCGGGAACGTCGGCTGGAGGCTGAACTCCCGTGCGTCCGCGGTCACCGTCGTCACCTCAGGTGCCCGATCGGCAAGGGCCGCGAGCAGGTCGGGGGCGCTGTCCAGGGCCACCACCTCGTGACCGCGGGCCGCGAGGTCGATCGCCACCCGCCCGGTGCCCGCGCCGAGATCGAGGACCGGGCCGCCGGCCGGGGCTTCGGCCAGCCCGCGCCAGAGCGGGAGGTCGGCGTCGTAGGCGCCGTTCTCGACGTCGTGCCAGATGACCGCGGGCGCCGTCACTCCGACCACCGCTTCGCGAGGCCACGGTCGGCGAGGAGGTCGCGGAGGTCCAGCAGCGCCGTGTAGGTTGGCAGGGCGTAGACGCGCTCGCCCGCGGCGTCGGCGACCGCGGCGTCCAGCGAGTCGCCGAGGTCGCGGTCCACGTGCAGGTCGGCATCGATGCCCGCGTACTTCAGCCGCAGCGCCATCTCCTCCGCGCGCGTCCCCGAGCAGGTGATCCGCCGGACGCGGCCGGCCAGCACCTCGAAGTCGGCGTCCCAGATCCAGGAGACATCGCGGCCGTCCGCGATCCGGTCGTTGAGCGCCATCCAGAGGTCGAGACGGCCGTCCTCGAGTGTGAGCGTGCGCAGAACCTCGTTCGCCCCGGCCGGGTTCTTGATCAGGAGGATCGACAGCTTCCGGCCGTCGATCGGAATGGTCTCCACGCGCCCGAACGAGCCGCCGAAGCCCTCGAGCGCGTCCCCGAGCACCGGCAGCGGCACGCCCAGCTCGAGAGCCGTGGCCGCGGCCGCGACCGCGTTGTAGACGTTGTAGAGACCGGGGAGGGGGAGCCGCAGGTCAAGCTCGCCGTGAGGGGTACGCAGCCGCACGCGCGAGCCCTCCATGCCCTGGAGCTCGACATGGGTGGCGGCGACGTCCGGCTCGGGCCGCGAGCGTCCGCAGTTCGGGCAGCTGTAGCGGCCCATGTGCCCGAGGTAGACGGCCTCGTACTCGTAGGCGTGGCCGCAGTTGCGGCAGTGCTTCGAGTCGGCCGCGTGCTGCATGCCCGGCAGCGCCTGCGAGTCGTCCACGACGCCGAAGTAGGTCACGCCGGCGCGCTCGCGCCCGAGGTCGGCGACCAGCGGGTCGTCCGCGTTCAGCACGAACCGCGCGCGGCCGTCGAGCTCGGCGGTCAGCTCGGCCCAGCGGTCCGCGAGCAGCTCCAGTTCGCCGTAGCGGTCGAGCTGGTCGCGGAACAGGTTGGAGAGCAGCAGCAGGCGCGGCTCAACCTCGTGCGCCACGGACGGCAGCCACGCCTCATCCACCTCGAAGAGACCGAGCTGCCCGCGCTCGCGCCCGGCGTCGAGCAGTGCCGTGGCCACTCCCCAGGCCATGTTCGAGCCCGCCCGGTTGTGCACGACCGGCCTGCCGGCTCGCTCGAGCGCTGCGGCGATCATCGCCGCGGTGGTCGTCTTCCCGTTCGTCGCCGAGACGACCACCGACCCGGCATCGAGTTCGCCGGCCATCCGCCGGAGCGCGCGCGGTGAGGCCTTCAACAGGAGGCGGCCGGGGACGGTGGTCCCTCCGGTGCGGCCCACCCTTCGGCTGGCGGCCCGAGCGACCCGGGCCAGCACGCGCGCGAGCCGGAACATCAGGCCGGCGCGATGACGCGCAGGCAGCGCCGCTCCACGCGGATCATCGCGGGGGTGGCGCCGATCGGGTCGCCATCGGCGTAGATCACGAACGGGCGGTCGGAGCTCACCTCGATCTCCTCGCCGCGCAGGAACTCCACGAGCGGCGAGTCGACGTGCTTCGCCTTGAAGGTCTTGACCACGCCCGATATGAACGCGAGGCGCGGGCCGTCGCTGGTCAGGATGACGTCGAGTTTCCCGTCGTCGAGCTGCGCCTGGGGGAGGATCCTCATGCCGCCGCCGTAGGTCGTGGAGTTGCCCACGGCCACGGAGTACCCGGTGAACTCGCGCCGCTCGCCATCGACGGTCACCTTGAAGGTGGCGGGCTTCCAGCTTGCCAGCACGCGTGTGGCCGAGTACAGGTAAACGGCGTTGCCCTTGATGAGCTTCGCCTCGTTCGCGATGTGGTTGCACTCGGAGTCGAAGCCGAAGCTCGCGATGCCCATAAAGGGCGTGCCCTCCACGCTGGCCACGTCCACGAGCCGCTCCTGACCCTGTACCGCGATGCGGGTGGCTTCCGCGGGGTCCCTGGGGATGCCGAGCACGCGCGCGAAGTCGTTGCCGCGGCCGCCGGGGACTATCGCGAGCGCGCTGTCCGTGCCCTTCAGGGCGCCCGCTAGCGGCCGCAGGAGGCCGTCGCCGCCGAGTGCCACGACGGTCTCGCCGGCCTCGACGGCCCGACCGGCCTCCTCGAAGGCGTGGTCGATGCTGCGGGTGGTGACGGTGCGATGCTCCGCGCCGAGCGAGTCGAGCGTGGCGTGAACCGTGGGGAGCGCCTTCAGTGCCTTGCCACCCGCGGCGGCGGGGTTCACGAGCAGTGCGAAAGGACGAGCGCCGGAGGAGCGGCGCGCGCCCGGCGCGGCCGCCTCGGGCCGCGGATCTGCGGCGCTCACCCCGTGGCCGCCGCTGCTTCGCGCGCCCGCTGCGCCGCGGCCTCGCCGCGCTCGGCGCCGCGCAGGTGTGGGGCGAGGTCGACCTTCTGGATCTGTGCCCGGCCCACGATCTCGTCGCCCAGCAGGCGCTCGGCATGCGGCTCCTCGAGGTCGTTCGGGTTAAGCGTGAGCAGCACGTCCTGCTGGGCGCTGTGCCAGCCCGGCTCGTCCGTCACGCGCTCCGACGCCACGAGCAGCTGTCCCGGGCGCGCCAGCCAGTGCAGCTCGAACAGGCCGAGCCGGTAGGCGAACAGGCGGTAACCGTCGCTGAACAGGATGTTGAGCCCGCTGAACGGGGAGCACTCCACCGCCCGAGTCATCGTTGCCCGGAGGCTCTGCACCGGGCTGCCCGGGTCGAAGTCGTGCATGAGCAGGTTGAAGAGGTGCTCGGAGTCCGTGTCGCCCTCCGGGCGGCGCATGTCGGGCTGGAGCAGGTGCGGATAGCGGATGATCGTGCCGTTGTGCCCGAGCGTGTTGCTGCCCAGGCAGAACGGATGCGTGTTCTCCGGTGACAGCTCGCCCATCGTCGCCCGCCGCACGTGCACGTTGAAGATGCGGCCCCGAGCGTCGGCGGCGCCGTTGAAATCATCGTCCGCGTACGCGGCCTCGGGGAACTTCATGAGCTCCGGCTGCGCGCCCTCGGCGCGCTCGTACACGGCCATGCCCCAGCCCGAGTCGTGGTCCTCCGACTGCCGGATCAGCGGGTTCTCCGCCTCAAGCAGCTCGTGCCGGATCGAGACCGGCTCGGCGGCAACGCAGCCGAACACGCGACACATGGCCGTGATGCTAGCTGGGGGGCGAATCCTTTCCGCTCTGCGCTTCGCAGCGCATGGGCACCCAGGGAGTGGAACCGCGGCGGATCTGGTGGGCGCGACCGGGCAAGCTGTGCGGGCTCGAGCGGCCGGGAGGAGGGGGGAGGAGCCACCGCCCGGAGCGGCGCGCAGCCGAGATCGCCTATCTGAAGTCGAAGGGCGTGCGGATGTGCATCTCGACGATGGCCTCCCGACACAACCTCGGCGCGTACCAGGACGCGGGGCTCCAGTGGCACCACGTGCCCGTCGAGTCGGCGCAGCGTGGCGCGGACGCGCTCGACGAGCTGCTGCCGCTGCTGCGCCGCGAGCTGCGTCGCCGCGGGGCGGTGGCGGTGCACGGGGACCGCCACACGGACTTCGTGGCGGCCGTCTGCGCGGCGCATCTGCACGAGGCGCGGGGGGTGGAGCCGGCGGAGGCCCTGGCGCAGGCGGCCACAGCCGGCCTCATGGTGAACGGCTACACGTGCGCGCTGCTCGGGGTGGAGCCCGGAGACGTGGACGCTTGACGCGTTCGCCGGGCTCGGACGCCTGAACCAGTGCCTGAGGGCGGCCCGATCCGCTAGCCGAGGACGAGGTCCGCGAGGGTGTCCGTGACCGCCACGGGCTCGGGCTCGAACCCGTTCAGTGCCTGTCTTTCCGTGCCGCCGCTCAGCACGAGCGCCGCGTCCAGGCCGGCCGCGGCGGCCGCGCCCAGGTCCGTGTCCACGCGGTCGCCCACCACGAGCGTCTTGGCGTCCCCGCCCAGGCGGTCCAGGGCCGTCAGGAGCAGCTGCGGCTCCGGCTTGCCCACCGTCTCCGCCTTGCGGCCGCTGGCCACCTCGATGGCCGCCAGGATCGCGCCCGTGCCCGGCCAGAGTCCATCCCGCTGCGGGTAGGTGGGGTCGCGGGCGGTCGCGAGGAAGTCGGCGCCGCGCCGCACGGCGAGCGAGGCGGAGCGCAGATCGTCGTACACCAGGTCCTCGGTGCCCCCGACCACCACGACCTCCGCACGGGAGGCCAGGTCGGTTCCGTTCAGCACCCGCAGGCCCGCGTCGGTCACGTGCTTGCGCAGGGCGTCGGTGCCCACCACGAACGCCGTCCGGCCGGAGCGTGTGTCCCTGAGCAGGTGCTGCACCGCGCCGCCCACGGTCACCACGTCCTGCACAGACGCGCGGATGCCGATCTTCCACAGGCGCGCCACGTAGTCCTCGGTCGCGCTGCGCGGGTCGTTCGTCGCGTAGGCCACCGCCTTGCCGTGCTCGCGCAGCTCGGCGATCGCCTCCACGGCCCGCGGCGTGGGCTCCTCGCCGACCCATACGCAGCCGTCCAGATCCAGGATGAACTGGTCGTAGCGACGGGCCAGGGGGGACAGCGGCACGTCGCTAGCCTACGCGCCCGATGTACAGGTCCTCCAGCGTTGTGGTTGTCGTCGCCGTGCTTGCGCTGGCCGGCTGCGGGGGCGACGACGAAGAGAGCGAGCCCCGGGCGCAGCAGGCCGAGACCGTGCCCGCCGAGCAGGCGCCCGGCTGCAAGGAAGTCCCGCAGCCCGAGCCGCGCGACGGCGGCGGACAGAAGAACCCGAAGCCGCTCGACCCCGCCAAGACCTACGAGGTCGTGCTGCAGACGAGCTGCGGCGACTTCACGATCCGGCTCGACCAGAAGACGTCGCCGCAGGCGGCCGCCTCGTTCGCGGCGCTGTCGCGCGACGGCTTCTTCGACGACACGATCTTCCACCGCATCGTCCCCGACTTCGTGATCCAGGGCGGCGACCCGACCGTTAGCGGCAGCGGCGGCCCCGGCTATTCCACGAGGGACGAGGTTCCGGGCGACGCGGCCTACGAGCCGGGCGTGGTCGCGATGGCCAAGGCGGGCAACGAGCCGCCCGGCACCGGCGGGAGCCAGTTCTTCGTCGTGACGGGCAGCTCGACCGGCCTGACGCCCGACTACGCGCTGCTCGGCAAGGTCACGGACGGCATGGACGTTGTGCAGGCCATCGGCGAGCTGGGCGACCCCGCGAGCGGCGGCGCCGGCACGCCGCTCCAGTCGGTGGTGATCGAGAAGGCGACCGTCCGTGAGCTCTGAGCCACAGGCGAACGGCGCCGTATTCGACGTCGACGAGGCGGACTTCGAGCAGCGCGTCCTCGAGCGCTCGCGGGAGCTCCCGGTGGTCGTCGACTTCTGGGCGGACTGGTGTGGTCCCTGCAAGCAGCTGACCCCGGTGCTCGAGCGCGCCGCCAGGGCGCGCGCCGGCAAGGTAGAGCTCGCCAAGGTCGACGTTGACCGGAACCGCCGCCTGCAGTCGGCCTTCCGCATCCAGGGCATCCCAGCGGTGAAGGCGTTCCGCGACGGCCGCGTGGCGGCCGAGTTCACGGGTGCGCTCCCGCCGGCGGAGGTGGAGCGCTTCTTCGACGCGCTCGTGCCCTCAGAGGCCGACGAGCTGGCCACGGGCGGCGACGAGGCGTCGCTCCGTCGCGCGCTCGAGCTTGACCCGACGCACGCGGTCGCCCGGCGGGAGCTCGGGAAGCTGCTGCTCCAGCGCGGCGACACCGGCGAGGCCATCGAGCTGCTCGAGGGCGCAACCGGGGACTTTGTGGCGGACGGCCTGCTGGCGCGGGCGCGCCTGGCGGGCGACGCCGATCTGGCCCCGGCATTCGACGCCTGGGACTCGGGTCACGTCGAGGCGGCACTGGAGCGCCTTCAGGAGGCGTTCGCCGCCGAGGCCGACGCGAATCGCCGCGACCTGATTCGTCGCGTGCTGGTCGCGCTCTTCACCGAGCTCGGGCCGGACAGCGAACTCGCGCGCGAGCACCGCCGCCGCCTGTCCACCGCGCTCTACTAGGGGCTAGCGGCCGCCCGGCAGCTGCCCGGCGCGGGCCGTCTGGGCCCTCGCCTGCCTCCGCCTGCCGAGGAAGATCAGCACGCCGAGCGCGATCACCACGAGCAGGAAGCCGAAGAAGATCGAGCTGCCCACGCCGATTCCGCCGAAGATCAGCCCGATGCCCTGCACGATGCCTGTGCCGATCGCGAGCAGCGCGACGACGAGCAGGAAGATGAGAAGGATGCCGCGGATCCGGGCCACCATGCCCGCGCTGGCCGGCGGGATGAGCAGGCCCATCAGGCGGAGCATGAACAGCTGGCGGCCGGACGGAGCCTGCTGGCCGAGCTTCTCCATCGCGTCCTTCAGCTCGTCCGGGCGGCGCTCGGCGAGCGCCAGCGACGCCTTCATCATCTGGCGGAGAGCGGGCCGCTCCTGCGGATGGCAGCCGGCCAGCGCCTCGTTGAAGTAGGCGCGAGCCGTCTTGGCGTCGTAGCGCTCCGCGGCGCGGGCGCCGAGGATCGCCTTCGCGGCCACGCGGTGCTTCGACTCGCTCTGGAGTTGCTCGTCGGTACGCGACTCGAGCTGCGGGATAGCAGCTAGCGCGCCGACCTGCATCTGCATCTTCACCTGCTTCTGCTTCGCCACGAGGCTGAGTCTAGGCGGTTTGCGGCCCGTGCTCAGGGGGGTACGGAACGTTCATGACCATCGCCATCATCGTCGCCGTGTGCATCGTCCTGCTCGTCCTGGCGTTCCTGATGCCCCGCCTGTCGAGCCACCCGCAGCGCGGCGTCGACAAGACTCTCGGCGTCGGGCAGCGCGCCGGCGGCAAGGCCCCGGGCATCTTCGGACGCTTCTTCTCCAAGTCGTTCGGAACCTCGCGCAAGGCGACGAACAAGAGCGCCTCGTCAGGACGCAAGGCGCGCGGCAAGCTCCCGCTCTAGCGGGTCTCTTCGCCGGGCTCTGACACGCCGTTCTCGGACAGGCCGTCGTCGGACGCGCCGCCGGGGATGACGTCGAACCCGACCTCGCCCGTGGGCGGGTCGGTGCTCTCCGTGTCCGGCTCGGCGATCATCTCGGGCAGCGCAATGCGCTCGGCGGCGTCGTCGGCTGTGGCGAGCGTGTCGTCGGCGAGCTGGCGGAGGTCCTCGATGAGGCGCTGGCGCTCGTCCCAGAGCAGCCGCGTGTCCACCACGATCTGCTCGGCGTAGGCGTCCGCCTGCTGGCGGACGAGGTCGGCCTCGCGCTCTGCGCGCTGGAGCCGGCCGTCGGCCTGCGAGCGCGAGCGCGCCGCGATCTCGTCGGCGGTCTCGTGGGCGCGCTGGAGGATGCTCGCGGTCTCCTCGCCGACCTGCTCGAGCTTGCGCTGCACGACGGACTCGTCGGACTGCTTCGCCTCCAGCTCCGCGACGAGCTCGCGCACCTCCTCGATGAACGCGTCCACGGCCGCGCGGTCGTAGCCGCGCATCACGATCGGGAAGGTCCGATCCCGGATCTTGTCCGAGGCGCTCTCGCGGTTGAAGCGGGCGGCCCGGTATTCCTGCGTGTCGAACTCAGCCATCTCTAGCGAACCCTCACGACCTGGGACATGAGCACGGGGTGGATCGAGCAATAGAGCTTGTATTCCCCCGGGACCCTGAAACGGTATCGCGCATCCCCGCCCTTGACGGTCGGCGTGCCGAACCCGGGCGGTCCCTGGACGCCCGTGGCGTCGTGTATGTAGCGGTCGCGGAAGGCCCAGCGGAGCGTCGAGACGGCACGCCCCAAGGCTCAGTAATGGCGGTCTCCGCGGATCGGTGGTCCGAGGCAATGCGAACATGCGTTCGTGAAGCGCAGTGGGCCGCCATATCGGCAATGCCTCAGAACCTCGATTATGTCCCCTCGAACGGAAAAGCGCCGATTTCGCGCCAGGCCGGCGGTGAGGCCGAGATACCCCACCGCCTTGCGGCGGCGCCCGGACTTAAGCACCGGCAGGCGCACAAGCTTCTCGGGCCTGCTCGAAGGCGAAAGCCACTTCGGGGTCACGCCGAACACGGCACGGGTGGCGCTGCGTGTGCTCGATCGATTCGGGTAACTCAATCGAACGAAAGCCGGCGGTGGCGCAGTTTTCGTCTGACAGTCAGACCAAACCTGCGCCACCGGCCTCTCAGCCGGTTAGCTGCGCGTCCAGGTCGATCGTCTCCACCGCTGCCAGTGCCTGGCTGACAGGGCAGCCTTCCTTTGCCGCTTCGGCCGCCTGCTGGAAGTCGGAGTCGTCCAGGCCGGACGCGGTTACGCGGGTGCGCAGCTCGATTCGCATGATCGCGAACCCGCCTTCGACCTCGTCGATGTGGACGGTTGCCTCGGTCTCCACGGTCTCGACGTCGTGGCCGGCCTTCCCGAGCTCTCCGGAGAGCGCCATCGAGTAGCAGCCGGCGTGGGCCGCGGCGATCAGCTCCTCGGGGTTCGTGCCGTCGCCCTCCTCGAAGCGCGACTCGAAGGAGTACGGGCCCTCGTAGGCGCCGCTGGCCATCCGCATCGTCCCGTGGCCTTCGGTCAGGGAGCCGTCCCAGCGGGCGCTCGCGTTTCTTGTGGGCATCGTTAAGCCTCCTCGGTCGGGTCCTTCATGACTGGAAGGATGCACCGTTCTGAACGACGGCCGCAGACAGCCTCCCGAGCGCTTCGAGCCGGTCCCCGGCATCATCGACCTGCCCGGCTGGCTGTGGAGGCGGATGCCCCCGGTGGCGAAGATCGGCCTCGTGGCGGCCGTGATCGCGCTGATCGGTGTGGGAATCGCGATCGCGCCCGACATCCGCGAGTCGAAGGCGGAGCGCGAGCGGGCGGAGCGCGAGGAGCGGCGGCAGGCGAGGGCCGAGCGCGAGGCACGCATCCGGCGCGAGCAGCGGCCCGTCTTCGGCAGCGGGAATCGAGCGAGATCCGGGGTTCCCGGCCGCCGTGCGCTGCTGGCGGATGCGAGCGACGCCGTGCTGGCCGACGCCCGCCGCCGGGCTGCCGCCGGCAGGCTCGCCGGGCCGATCAGGGGGGTCGAGTGCGAGACCTTCCCGCGAAGCGTGTCCGGAGTCGGCGCCGAGGACAGCCCGGAGGAGCGCTTCGGGCGCTACTTCTGCCTTGCCATCACGGCCGAGTTCCACCGCAGCGAGGTCTCGGTCGGCGGGCAGATCGGCCATCCCTACCGCGTCCGGATCGACTTCGCCGACTCGAGCTACGCGTTCTGCAAGGTCGTGGGCCGGCCCGGCGAGGCGCAGCTCACACGGCGCTTCGGTCCGACGATTCCGCGAGTGTGCGGCGGCGGCCCGTGACCGACCGTCCCTTCGACACCCCCGACCTCGAGAACGACCCGCTCTCGCTCTTCCACCGCTGGCTCGGCGAAGCCCGCGAGGGGTCCGGCTACGAGGCCGAGGCCATGGCCGTTGCCACCGCCGACGCCATGGGCGCGCCGTCCGTGCGGATGGTCCTGCTGAAGGGCTGCGACGAGCGCGGCCTCACCTTCTTCACCAACTACGGCAGCCGCAAGGGCACCGACCTCGGGTCCAATCCCCAGGCCGCCCTCCTCTTCCACTGGCCCACGCTCGGTCGTCAGGTGCGCGTGGAGGGCACCGTCACGCGCGTGGACCGCGCGGAGACCGAGGCGTACGCCCGCAGCCGCCCGCGCGCCAGCCAGCTGAGTGCTCTGGCGTCGCCACAGAGCCGCCCGGTGCCCGACCGCCAATGGCTCGAGGGGAAGGTCGAGGAGCTCGAGCGAGAGCATGCCGAGGGAGAGCTGCCGGTGCGCCAGGAATGGGGCGGCTACCGCGTCGAGCCGCACGCCTGGGAGTTCTGGCAGAACCGCGACAACCGGCTGCACGACCGCTTCCGCTACGAGCGCCAAGCGGACGGCTGGAGCGTCGAGCGACTCGCGCCCTAGAGCGCCGCGCCGAGCTCGGTCATCTCCTTGAGCCGGGCGAGCTGCGCCGCGATGCGCCGCCGGGCGCTGAGCCGCACGAGCGGCACGGCGACGGCGAACAGGAAGCGCTCCAGGGAGTCCTCCGGGCGCGACTCCATCGTCTGGCGCACACGCGTGCCGCGGACGTCCTCGAACAGCTCGAGGGTGCCCTCGTAGAACTCCGCGACCGGTTCCTCGAGCAAGCGCACGACCTGACGGCGCGGCGGCGTCCGCTCCACGATCTCGTACGACCGCTCCTCTACCTCACCCCCGTGCTCCAGCGCGGCGGTGAAACGCACGCCCGCACGTGGCCCGCCGGGGAAGCGCACCTCGCGGACGCCCTCCTGCCAGCGGTGCCAGTTCCGCGGGTCGGCCGCCCACTCCCACACGGCCTCGGGCGGCCGCTCGATCACGATCTCCGCGAACGCCCTCACCCGTCCGGGTACGGCTGCACTTCGATGCCGTGGTCGTGCTCGCGCATCCCTAGCTCATACGCAGCTCCACAGGGCACGACGAGCTCCGACGCCGGTCCCCTACCCCGGCTCACACTCAGGCGCATCTCCGCGATCGAGCAATTCACCGAATGGTGCTCCGAGCCGTCCGGGTCGGCATAAACCCAGCCCACGAAGCGCTCCGGCGCCGCGGAGACCGTCCCCCGTACTTCCACCCCGCTCCCGGCGAGCCGGAACGTGCACTGCGACGGATGCTCGGTCACGCTGACCCGGCGCAGCCGGTGCCGGTCGCCGGCGATGCTGAGCGCGCCGTTCGCGACCCACGGGGTCGTGACAGGGCCGAGCTTCACCCGCCCGATCCCGGCGTCGAGCCAGTCGCCGTCCTCGGTGATCCCGTGGAGCCAGATCCAGCGCTCGGCGTGCTGCGCGCCCCAGTTGTGCCCGACCATGCCGCGCCAGCCGTCGACCGAATGCTCCTCGCCACCCACCGCGATCCATCCGGAGAAGCGCGCCGCCGGCGCCGGCGAGAGCAGCTTCGTGCGTGGCAGCCGCGCCCGGTACATCCAGGCGGCTGGGAGGTGGAAGAGCGGCTCCTCCCCGCTCTCCAGGCCGATGTCCCAGCGGATCTCCTCGATCGAGCCCACGGCGCCGTCCGCGCCGATGTGCGCCGAGCCCACGCGAAGCCAGTCGCCGTCAACGGAGGCGGGCCCCGGCACCGTCAGCTTCGCCGCGCGCGGCCGGTCCGGCCCGAACAGCGTGAACCAGAGCGAGCCGGTCGGCGCGGCGCCCGGCCGCTTGTGCACCGTGTAGCGGATCCACGCCGCCAGCGGCTCGGACGGATGGCAGAGCTTGAGGTAGAAGCTCTCGTAGTGACCCGCCTTGACGGGCACGGCCGGGAAGCGAGCCGCGGTGGGGTCGACGGTGGCCACGCGCGCGCAGCGTAACCTGAGCCGCCATGGCACAAGACGATCCCGTTCTGATAATCACCGGCGCCAGCACCGGAATCGGAGCCGCCACCGCCCGCCGGGCGGTCGAGTTCGGCCAGCGCGTGGTGCTCGCCGCCCGCTCGGAGGACAAGCTCGAGGCGCTCGCGGAGGAGCTCGGCGGCGGCGAGCACGCGCTCGCCGTGCGCTGCGACGTGACGAGCTGGGACGACCAGCAGGCGCTCGTCCAGGCCGCCCTCGACCGCTACGGGCGCATGGACTCGTACTTCGCGAACGCCGGTTTCGGCGCCGCGCGTGGCTTCCTCGAGGAGTCCGTTGAGCACTGGAAGTCGATGATCGACACGAACGTGCTCGGCGCCGCCCTGTCGATCCGGGCCTCGCTAGGCCACCTCAAGGAGCAGGGCCGCGGCCACCTGCTCCTCACGAGCTCGATCGCCGGCCGCCGCGTGCTGCCCGGCTCGCTCTACTCGGCCACGAAGCACGCGGTGACCGCGATGGGCGAGGCACTGCGCCAGGAGGTCGCGGACACCGACATCAAGGTGACGCTGATCGAGCCCGGAATGGTCGAGACGCCGTTCTTCGACAACCCGGTGAGCGGCGGCCTCCAGGCCGACGACATCGCCCGCGCCGTCATGTTCGCGCTCACACAGCCGCCCCACGTGGACGTGAACGAGATCCTGGTCCGACCCATCCACCAGCCCACGTAACCTCGTCCGCGTGAGAATCGCTCACGTGGACATGGACGCCTTCTACGTAAGCGTCGAGCTTCAGCGGCGGCCGGAGCTGCGCGGGTTGCCGGTGGTGGTGGCGGGCAGTGGCCCGCGGGCCGTCGTTACGACCGCCTCCTACGAGGCGCGCAAGTTCGGCGTGTTCTCGGCCACGCCGGCCGAGCGGGCGCGGCGGTTGTGCCCCGACGCCGTCTTCATCCCGCCTGACTTCGAGCTCTATCGGGCTCGCTCCAAGGAGGTCATGGGAGTCCTCAAAAGCCACGTGGAGCGCGTCGAGGTCGTCGGGCTCGACGAGGCCTATCTCGATCTCACCGGGCTCGACCGCTACCGCTCGGCTGCGCGGCGGGTCAAGGAGGCCGTGAAGAGCGAGACGGGGCTCACCTGCTCGGTCGGCATCGGCCCGAACAAGCTGGTGGCGAAGGTCGCCTCCGACGCCGAGAAGCCCGACGGCTTCCTGGAGCTCACCGCCGCCGAGGCGCGCGAGCGCTTCGCGGAGGCCTCCCCCGGCCTCGTGCCCGGCATCGGCCCCAAGACCGTCGACCGGCTTCATGGCCTCGGCATCGAGACGCTCGCGCGGCTCGGCTCCACGCCGGACACCACGCTCACCGGCTGGTTCGGGCCGCGGCTCGGTCGGCACCTGGGCGCGCTCGCCCGTTTCGAGGACGCTCGCGCGATCGAGACCGTGCGGATCGCCAAGTCCGAGTCGCGCGAGACCACCTTCGACCGCGATCTCCACGGCCTCGGCGCCCTCGAGCCCGTGCTCGAGCGCCTCACGGGAGAGCTGTGCGAGACGCTCGCCCGCGAGGAGCGGCGCGGCCGCACGATCGGCATCAAGGTTCGCTTCGACGACTTCACGACCGTCACCCGCGCGCGCAGCCTGGACGCCGCCGTCGGGGACGCCGGCACGGTCGGGGGCGTGGCGTTGGACCTGCTCCGCCGCCTCGATCCGCGCCGCCCCGTACGGCTGCTCGGCGTGCGCGTGGCCGGCCTCGACGAGGCGCTCGCCCAGGCCGCCTCGGACGACCAGCTCTCGCTCTCGCTCTGACGTAGTCTTGCCGCATGTCCTCCGACCGCCTGACTGGCCTGGACGCCTCGTTCCTCCACCTGGAGGACTCGGCGTCCCACATGCACGTCGCGTCGGTGATGCTGTTCGAGGGCCCTCCCCCGCCGTACGAGGAGCTGCTTGAGGCGATCGAGCCCCGGCTCGGCCTCGTGCCGCGCTACCGCCAGCGGCTCGCGTTCGTGCCGCTCGCCCAGGGACGGCCGAAGTGGGTGGACGATCCGCATCTGAACCTCCGCTACCACGTGCGCTCCACCGCGCTTCCAGCCCCCGGCTCGGAGCAGCAGCTGAAGGAGCTCGCCGGCCGCGTGTTCGCCCAGCAGCTCGACCGAGACAAGCCACTCTGGGAGATCTGGCTGGTCGAGGGGCTCGAGGACGACCGGTTTGCGGTGCTCGCGAAGACACACCACGCGCTCGTCGATGGTGTGTCCGGCGGCGACATCATGTCGGTGCTGTTCGACACCGCGCCAGAGCCCGCCACGCCGCCTCACACCGGTGACCGCTGGCTTCCGCGCCCCCTCCCCAGCCAGGCTCAGCTGCTCGCCGAGGCCGTCCTCGAGCGTGCCACCATCCCCGCGGAGCTCACGCGCTCGGTGCGGGCGCTCTTCCGCGGCCCGCGCCGGATCCTCGAGGGCGTGCGCGAGGCGGCCGTGGGCGTCGGCGCCATGGCCTGGGCCGGCCTGAATCCCGCCCCGCCCACCCCGTACAACCAGCCGATCGGCCCGCACCGGCGGTTCACGTGGGTGCGCGTGAACCTCGCCGATATCAAGGCCATCAAGAACGAGCTTGGCGGCACGGTGAACGACGTGGTGCTCGCCACGGTGGCCGGAGCGCTCGGCAAGCACCTCCGGCGACGTGGCCGGAACACGGACGGCATCGAGCTGACGGCCATGGTCCCGGTGAGCATCCGCGCGGACGTGGAGCACGGCGCGCTCGGCAACCGCGTGGCCGCGATGATGGCGCCACTCCCGGTGTGGTGCCAGGACGCCGTCGCGCGCCTCGACATCGTGCGCGAGGAGATGAAGGGCCTCAAGTCCGGCGGGCAGGCGGTGGGCGCCCAGGTGCTCACGGACCTGTCCGGCTTCGCGCCGCCCACGGTCATGGACCAGGCGTCGCGGCTGGTCTCCCGGCAGCGATTCTTCAACCTCGTCGTGACCAACGTGCCGGGGCCCCAGATCCCGCTGTACCTCGCGGGTCGCAAGCTCGTGGACCCGTTCCCGATGGTCCCGCTGGCGAAGAACCAGGCGCTCGGCATTGCGCTCTTCTCCTACGCCGGCCGGATCAACTTCGGCCTCGTGGGCGACTACGACCTGATGTGGGACCTCGACGACTTCGCCGAGGACGTGCGCGAGTCGTTGGCCGAGCTGGCCGCCGAGGCACGCGTGGAGCTGACGGCCGAGGAACAGCAGCCGGCCCCGGAGAGCGTCAGAGCGTGAGGGACCGGCTTGCGGAGTGCGCGCGCGACCTCGGGATCGCCGTGAACATCCAGCGCCTTGATGCGTCCACGCGCACGGTGGCCGAGGCCGCCAGCGCGGTCGGCTGCCAGGAAGCGGAGATCGCGAAGTCGATCGTGTTCGTGGCGGACGGCGACCCGGTCGTCTGCGTCGCCTCCGGCCGGCACCGTGTGGACACCGAGAAGGTCGCCGACGCGCTCGACGTGGCCGAGGTGCGTCAGGCGGCTGCCGACGAGGTCCGCGCCGCCACGGGCTTCGCCATCGGCGGCGTGCCGCCCTTCGGGCACGACCTCCCGGTGCTGTTCGACGAGGAGCTCCTCAACCACAAGCGCGTCTGGGCGGCCGCCGGAGACCCGCACAGCCTCTTCTGCGTGGACCCGCGCGAGCTGGCGGACTGCATCAGGGCCAGCGTAGTGCCGCTGGGCGAGTAGTTCTCCCCAGGTACAAAGCCCCGCTCTGAATCCTGTACGTGGGGCGCATGACGGATGGCGGCGCCGAATCGACTATTCCTGTCATGGAACCCACTCTCAACGACGTCATCCCGGCGATCGAGACCAGCTGGGTCGTCGTCGCCGCGATCCTCGTCATGCTCATGCAGCTCGGCTTCCTCTTCCTCGAGGTCGGTTTCTCGCGGCAGAAGAACGCCGGCACGATCGTGCCGAAGATCCTCGCGAACTTCTCGATCGCGGCGGTCTGCTACTGGGCGGTCGGATTCGCGCTCGCCTTCGGCGGCGCGGGCTGGTTTGCCGGCACCGAGGGAACGTTCCTCGGCACGACCGATCCCGCCGCCTTCCCGGCGATGGAGTTCTCGAGCGCAGCGGTTCCAGCCAAGTTCTTCTTCCAGTTCGTGTTCTGCGCCGTATCGCTGGCGATCGTGTGGGGCACCACGATTGAGCGCATCAAGTTCGGCGCCTACCTGATCTATGCGGTGATCTTCAGCGCGCTGATCTACCCGGTGCTGAGCCACTGGATCTTCGGCGGCGGCTGGCTCCAGGCCAACTTCGGCATGCAGGACTTCGCCGGCTCGACCGTCGTGCACCTCATCGGCGCGACCGGAGCGCTCGCGGCATTGCTCCTCCTCGGCCCCCGTCATGGCAAGTACGGCGAGGACGGCAAGCCGAACGTGATCCCCGGCCACAACATGCCGCTGGTGGGCCTCGCGGTGCTGATCCTCTGGTTCGGCTGGTTCGGCTTCAACGCCGGCTCGACGCTCGGCGCGATCGGCGTGCGCTTCGCGGACGTGGTGGTCGTCACGCAGCTCGGCGCCGCGATGGGCGTGCTCGGCGC
>DASQTS010000089.1:0-3298 GCA_035641775.1 Thermoleophilaceae bacterium | reverse complement strand
GGCCGGAAATTCGCCCCGGTACCGTGCCTGCCATGCAGAGGCGGGTCGAGGCCGCGGGCGGTGTTGTGACACGCGACGGGCGGGTCCTCCTCGTCCATCGCCCCCGCTACGACGACTGGACGCTGCCGAAGGGCAAGCTGGACCCCGGCGAATCATTCGAGGAGGCGGCGCTGCGCGAGGTGGAGGAGGAGACCGGGCTGCGCTGCCGGCTCGTGTCCGAGCTACCCGCGACCTTCTACAACGTCTACGGCCGGCCGAAGGTCGTGCGCTACTGGCTGATGGAGCCCCAGGCGGACGCCCCATTCACCCCCAACGACGAAACCGACGAGCTCCGCTGGCTTACGCCGCACGAGGCTCTCGCACTGCTGACGTACGACCGCGACCGCGACGTCGTTGCGGCGGCCGTTCACTGACGTCATTGGTCGCGGCCCGGCCCGCCGAGCGTTCCAACACGGGCTCGCCGTGCGCCGGTTCAGGCGGCGGCGAGCTCGGGCCGGCGGTCAGCCCAAGGCCGCGCCGACTCGAGCTGTCCGGCGAGGCTGAGGAGGGTCGCCTCGCCGGCCGGGCGGCCGGCGAGCTGCACGGCGGTCGGAAGGCCGTCGTCGCCGTGGAAGAGCGGCACCGAAATGGCCGGCTGGCCGGTCACGTTGAAGAGCGCCGTGTACGGGGTGAAGCGACCGGAGCGCCGGAAGTCCTCCCACGGGTCGTCGCTGCAGGCGTCGATCTCGCCGATCGGAACCGGGCGCTCCGCCAGCGCCGGCGTGAGGACCACGTCACAGGTTTCCCACAGGGAGATGATGCCGCGGGATATGGCGTTGAGCTGCGTCCGCGCGAGCAGGTAGTCGAGCGCGGTGTGGGCGCGGATCGCCTCCCACATCTGCCAAGACAGCGGCTCCATCAACTCGGCGCTCGGCTCGCGGCCGGTGACCATGCCGCCGAAGAAGAGGCCCATCGCGATCGGTGTGCCGAAGGCCATGAGGAACGCGTCCATCGGATCCATCGCGCTCCACGGCGCCTCGACCTCTTCTACCTCGTGCCCGAGCTCGGTGAGGAGCTCCATCGCGTCGCGGACGGCCTGCTCGCAAAGGGGGTCGAGCTCCGCGTCGACCGGCGGCGTGGTGGTCACGCCGATCCGGAGCGCCCCGGGCTCGCGCTCCGCGGCCTCGGCGAACGGCACGCTCGGCGGCGGCGCCCAGGTGGTGTCGCCTATCTCGTAGCCGGACAGGATGTCGAGCATCACCGCGGTCTCGGCGACCGTCCTCGTGAGCGCGCCGTCGACCACGAGGAAGTCGTCGCCAAGATCGGGTCCGCGCGAGATGCGGCCGCGCGTGGTCTTCAGGCCGACGAGCCCGCAGCACGACGCGGGGATCCGAATCGAGCCGCCGCCGTCCGAGCCGTGCGCGATCGGCACCATCCCGCTCGCGACCGCCGCGGCAGCGCCGCCGCTCGAGCCGCCCGGGGTGCGGTCGGTATCCCACGGATTGCGGACCGCCCCGAAGCGGCGCGGCTCGGAGACGGGCAGGATGCCGAGCTCCGGCATGTTCGTCTTGCCCACGAGCACGAAGCCGGCGTCGCGAATGCGGCGGGTGACGAACGAGTCATGACCCGGCACGAAGTCGCCGAACATGTCCGACGCCATCGTGTACGGCATGCCCGCGACCGAGGTCGTGTCCTTCATCGCGATCGGAACGCCGGCGAACGGCCGCGGATCATCGGCCCGGATCTGCTCCGCGGCCGCGATGGCGCCCTCGGCGTCGAGGTGGAGGAAGGCGTTGAGCGTGGGCTGAAGCGACTCGATGCGCTCGAGCGCCGCGGTGACCAGCTCCGTGGCGGTGACCTCCTTACCCTTGACGAGTCCGGCCAGCTCCGTAACGGGTTTGAACAGCAGCTCCGACATCGGCGTGCCGGGCAGCCTATTCGCTCGCGTCGACGCGGCGGCGCCGGCCTCCGCCAGCCGCCGCAGGGGGGCGACTTCGGTGGGTGAGTCGCTTTCCGTTGCGAAATGGAAACGGAAAACGCCTCACCCCCGCTGGGGGAGCTGGCGCGGCGGCAATGGGGGGTGATCACGCGCGATCAGCTGGTCGAGCTCGGCCTCGGGACTCGGGGCATCTCGGACTGGGTTCGCGCCGGCCGGCTCATTCGCATTCACCGCGGCATTTACGCCCTGGGTCATGATCGGCTCAGAGTGGAGGGGCGCTGGTTGGCGGCGGTGCTGGCGTGCGGCGAAGGGGCGGTGCTTTCGCATCGCGATGCCGCTCAGCTCTGGGAGCTGCGGAAGAGCAACTCCGCGCTGATCGATGTGACCGTGCCCTCGCAGAATGGGCGTGTCGTGAGGAAGGGCATCCAGGTCCACCGGAGCCGCAGGCTCGCCGTGGAAGAGGTGACGCTGCGGGGCGGCATTCCGGTGACGACGGTCGCCCGGACCCTGCTGGATCTCGCAGACGTCCTGCCCAAGCAGGCGCT
The DNA here is from genome assembly GCA_035641775.1 of Thermoleophilaceae bacterium. GTDB lineage: Bacteria > Actinomycetota > Thermoleophilia > Solirubrobacterales > Thermoleophilaceae > JACVRW01. The sequence goes on along the minus strand of DASQTS010000089.1, from coordinate 835 downwards.
ACGACGGGCGGTGACGGAGGCGGAGTACAGAGACATCCTCGACACAACCACCCTCACCGCCGTCGTCGAGAACAACCCGGGGCGAAGGGGCGCCAAGTTGCGCGACGCAACCGAGGGAAAGCGCCATTGGACCCGGTCGCCGCTCGAGGAGCGCTTCCTCGACCTGCTCGCGCGCCACGGGGTCGAGGAGCCGGAGACGAATGTCCGTCTGGACGGTTACGAAGTGGACTTCCTGTGGCGAAGAGTTGGCCTCGTGGTTGAGCTGGACGGGCTGGCGGCGCACGCGACGAGGGCGGCGGTGTTGAGGGACAGGGAGCGGGATCGTGTGCTCTGGCGCAGAGGGCTGAGGACGATGCGGCTGACGTCCGAGGCGCTGGACGTCGAGGAGGAAGTGCTCCGCGACCTCGCTCAGGCCGGCGTCAGCGTCGACAGGCGCCCGCGGGCCTCGTCGAAGTCGCCCAGGCGGGTCAGGATCTCGTCGGCCAGCGCCACGTAGTCGGCGCCCAGGTCGGGGGCGTAGTCCAGGATCGAGACGCCGCGCTCGGCTGACTCGGCGTAGCGGATGCTTCGGCGCACCACCGCCTCGAAGACCTTCTCGCCGAAGCGCTCCTTCAGCTGGGTCTGAGCCTCGCGCGCGTGGACCAGGCGCATGTCGGCGATGTTCAGCACCACGCCGAGCCACTCGAGGTCGGGGTGGAGCGACTCCTTCGCCAGCTCGATCACCTCGAGCGCCTGCTCCACGCCCTGAAGCGAGAAGTACTCGGCCTCGGTCGAGATGAGCGCGTAGTCGGCCGCGACCAGCGAGTTCACCGTAAGCAGCCCGAGCGCGGGCGGG
>DASQTS010000088.1:0-12626 GCA_035641775.1 Thermoleophilaceae bacterium | reverse complement strand
GAAGCGGTGAACCTCGAGTGCACGAACTGCACCGTGGCGGCCGAGGCACGTCAATTCGTTCGCGTGGTGCCGGATCCCGTCCGCTTCACAGGCGAGGGCCGAGCGATCCTGGCCAACGTCCGCGAGCGCCTGAGTGCGCTGGAGGTCGAGGATCTCGCCGTCGACCAGGTGCATCAGGTCGTGGAGGCCCAGGAGGCCAGGGTGCGCGAGGTGCTCGCGAACGAGCTCGTCATGAGATCCGACCCCAGTGAGGAGACCGACGTCCTCCAGCGTAGGACGCTCCAGGCAGCGGACCTCGGCTGATTCCAGCTCCGGTGGCGACGACGACGACCCCCGCCCACGCGCACGTTTCGCACGCTGCGCCGGGCCGCCGGCGTGGCGATGTGCTCCGCCGCGCGACCGGCATTGAGCTAATCGGAGAGTTCGAGGGCTCCGGCTTCAAGGAACCCCCGCTTCTCGCTCGCCGCGCGGACGGCCAGGTCGTACAGCTCACCGAGCTGCTGTACGAGGTCGCCAAGGCATCGGACGGCCGCCGCGACGTCCACGAGATCGCCGCCGTGGTCGGGGAGCAGACGGGCCGTTCGGTCAACGCCGGCAACGTCACGGTGCTCGCGCAGAAGCAGTTGCGGCCGCTCGGTGTGCTCGCCCTCGCAGACGGCACGACTGCCGAGGTCGAGAAGCGCGAGCCGCCCATGGCGCTACGGCATCGCAAGGCGCTTCTTTCCGAGCGGATGGTCAACGCGCTGTCGCGGCCCCTGGTTCCGCTCCACCGCCCGTTCGTGACGACCGCGGTCGTCTTGACCGTCGCGGCATTCGATGTCTGGCTGTTCGGCCTGCACGGCGTCGCCGGCCCCCTGCGCAGCGCCATCTACAACCCCACGCTGCTGCTCGGAGTGCTTGCCTCGGTGATCGTCGCCACCGTCTTTCACGAGCTCGGCCACGCGAGCGCGTGCCGCTACGGCGGGGGGCGGCCTGGCGTGATGGGCGTCGGGCTGTACCTCGTATGGCCGGCGTTCTACTGCGACGTCACGGATGCGTACCGCCTCAACAGGCGCGCCCGCTTGAGGACCGACCTTGGCGGCGTGTACTTCAACGCGATCTTCGCGCTCCTGGTCGGGGCCGCCTACTTCGCCACAGGCGAGGAGGCGATCCTGCTGGCGTCCGTCATCCAGCACATCATCATGCTCCAGCAGCTCCTGCCGCTGCTTCGCTTCGACGGCTACTACGTCCTCACCGACCTCACGGGCGTGCCGGACATCCTCTCCCGGATCAAGCCCATCTTCAGGTCGCTGCTGCCGCGCCGGAATCCGGACCCAGAGGTAACGGCCCTGAAGCCGTGGGTCCGCGTAGTGGTGACCGCGTACCTCATGACCGTGGTCCCGCTCCTGCTGTTCCTGTTCGCGTGGGTCGTGATCGGCGCTCCGCGCCTGGTCGCGACGGTGTACGACTCGTTCGGCCTCCAGCTCGATCAGATACGCGACGCGGCTGGGCCGGCCGAGGCCACGCTCGGCGTGCTCGACGTCGGCATCCTCGTGCTCCCCGTCGCGGCCACCTCCCTCAGCGTCAGCCGTGCGGGGCGGGCGCTCGGCCGCGGCCTGACGCGCTGGTCGCGTGGGAGCGGTCCGCGCCGGATAGTCGCGCTTGCCGTTGGGGCCGCGATCGTCGGCGCGATCGGCTACATCTGGTGGCCGAACGGCGACTATCAGCCGATCCGTCCAGGCGAGCGAGGCACCGTCGGCGAGGCGCTCGCCGGGATGCGCGACGCGCCAAGGGGGCGGCCGTCCTTCACGACCAACTACGAGGAGCGGTTCGGAGGGGTGCCGACGGAGCGCGAGACGGAAGCAACGCGGCGTGCGGAGCGGCGCGGCGAGGTGGCGCCCGGGACAGCGGATCGCGAGCTCATGCGCTGGGAGGATGGCGCCGGCGAGACGTATGACGACACAGTGCCATGGGGGTACGAGACCGGTCCGTCGGCACCGGACGAGGGCTCGGACTGGACCGTGTCACCCGTGTATCCCGGGGAGACGACGACACAGCCGGACGGCACGACGGCGCCCGCTCCCGCGCCGACCTATACCACCCCGGCGCCGACAGGGACCACCGAGACCGCGCCGACGGAGACCAGTCCAACCGAGCCCGCGCCAACGGAGACCACTCCAACCGAGCCCGCGCCAACGGAGACGACGCCGATCGAGCCGGCGCCGACCGAGCCCACGCCGGTCGAGCCCGCGCCGGAAAGCGGCGAGACGTACATCGAGCCGAGCCCGTACGAGAGCGGCACGACGACGCCCACATCGCCGGAATCCACCACCACGACCACCCCTTGAACGTCCGACGAAAAACAGGCAACCAACCAAAGGAGGGCAACATGGCAACCAAGGCAGAGACCTCGAGTCGTCATCTTGCGGCCGCACGGGAGCTGCTCGACGAGCTCGAGCAGACCCAGAACGGCGATCCGCAGACGAAGGCCACCGCGGCGATCGCGCACTCGATACTGGTCCTCGCGGAGCAGGTCGCAGTGGCCCGCGTGCTGATGGTCAGCGACGCGGTGTCGACCGGCACGAACGGCGAGACGACGCCGCCTGCGTAGGAGGGACTGCCAATCGGCGCGGCCGCAAGCACCGCGGCCGCGCCTTGGCCCGCTTCTTACCGAAGTCGCGAACCTCGCCGCCGCGCGTGCGTTGCAACAGGTATGGGACCAAGAGGGGTCACTCAGTTCAGCAAGGGAGCTGTCGCAGGGAGGATCGCGGCGCTCGCGCTCGTGATGGCACTTGCCACCGGCGGCCTTGCGGCAGCGGGCGTCGTCTCGTTGCCCGATCTGCCGACCGCCGCGAGCGATAGGGCCGAAGCCGTTCACGAGGCGATCGAGCAGGGCGGCGATCCGGGCGAGGAGCGGTGCGCCTTCGGCCTCGGGATCGCGGCTGCCGCAAGCGACGGTCACGGTCAGGTGCCGACGGCGAGCGAGGCCTGCGAGAGGGCAGGCTCCGGCGCCGACGCACGGGAGGCGCGCAAGGCGGATCGCCCGGAGCGCGGAGCGCAGCGGCGCGACCAAGGGGCGGTCACCACGCAGAACAGCCACAGCAGCTTCGGGGAGTCGGTATCGGAACGCGCGACGTCCGGAGAGCCGAAGAACGACGGGCGAGCCTTCGGAGAGAGCGTCTCGGAAGAGGCCCAGCAGCACGCGCCGGCTCTGCCGCCGCAGGCCCAAGACGGGCGGGGGACCGGTGAGACCCATTCCGAGCAGGGCCGGGAGAACGGCCAGGCGGTCTCGGAGCAGGGTCGTGAGACCGGCGAAGCGCTCTCCGAGCAGGTTCGCCAGACCGGCGACACCGCCTCGGGCGGCCGGGTTCCCTAGCGGGCTACTACCTCGTCGAGCGCGCGGGTGTTGACCACATCCGCGCGCGTCGCCCACCCCCGGCGCGCCGTCGCCACCGACAGCGGCATGTTGCCCAGGCCGCGGGTCGAGTGGGCGTCGGTCGAGCAGACGATCGGCACGCCTGCTCGCAGCGCGTCGCGCACGTGCGAGCCGCTCAGGTCCAAGCGGTCGGGTAGGCCGTTCACCTCCAGGGCCACTCCCTCCTCCAAGGCCACCTCGTAGATCCGGTCCAGGTCCAGCTCGTTCTCTGGCCGCCTGTTGATGTAGCGGCCCTTCGGGTGGCTCAGGCAGCGCACGTGGGGATTTCGCAACGCCTCCTCCACCCTTCTCGTCATCTCCGCGCGCGGCATCCGCTGCCCGCCATGCACGCTCGCCTGCACCCAGTCGAGCTCGGCAAGCGCGTCGTCCGGCAGGTCCAGGCGGCCGTCGGGCAGGATGTCGCACTCCGTTCCGCGCAGTACGCGGAAGGGCGCGAGGACCTCGTTCGCGGCCGCGATCTCCTCGCCCTGGCGGCGCAAGTCGTCGGCGGTCAGTCCCTGGACCGCGCCCACGGCCGGCGTGTGGTCGCAGATCGCCAGGTACGCGTAGCCGCGCTCGATCGCGGCGCGGCCCATCTCCTCCACGCTCGCCCGGCCGTCGGACCAGGTCGTGTGGCAGTGCAGGTCGCCGCGGATCTCGCTCAGCTCGAGCAGCGCCGGCGGCTCTTCGCGGAAGGCCTCCTCGCGCAGCTCCGGCGGGCACCATGGGACCCCGAGGGCCCGGTAGACCCGCTGCTCGTCCGTCGCGTCGGGCAGCGGCTCGAGCGCTTCCACGTACTCGCGCGAGCCCGTCGCGCGCACGAGCGCCGTGCCGAACCGCTCCGGCTCCGCCACGAGCAGCTCCACCGGCACGCCCTCAACTGTCACGCCAACGGCTCGCCGCTCCTCCTGCTCCACCACGGCCACGATCTGCGGTAGCTCCGCGAAGCGGGCCAGCACCGGCGCCGCGTCCCCTCCCGCGCACACCACCGCGAGCCACTCGCAGGAGTCGCGCCAGCGCCGCACGTCGCCCGCCGCCTCTCCCCCGAGGGCTTCCGCGATCCCGCCCACGAGCGCCCAGCCGCGGTTGAGCAGCAGACCGCGCCGCGGCCTCGGCTCGGCCTCGGACTCGAGCGCCTCGAGCAGCTGCGCCTCCGTCTTCGGCCCGATTCCCGGCACGCTCCGGAGTCGCCCGGCGGCCGCTGCCTCCCGGAACTCCTCCGCGGTGCGGATGTCGAGCGCCCGCGCGATGTCGATCGCGCGCCGCGCGCCCAGGCCCAGATAGCGGCCGAGCCCCAGCAGATCCGGCGCGATCTCCCGCTCGAGCTCCGCGAGCTCGGCGATCGCGCCGGTCTCGACGAGCTCCCGCAGCTTGCCCTCGATCCCGCGGCCGATTCCGCGCAGCTCCCGCGCACGGCCCTCGCGCACGAGCTCGGCCACCGGAAAGCCGGCGCCGCGCACCGTGTCGGCTGCGCGCCGGTACGCGCGCACCGTGTACGGATTGCGCTCCGCCACCTCGAGCAGCGAGGCGAACGCCTCGAGGCGATCGGCGATCTGGGAGTTGTGCACCGGCCGCAGTCTTCCGCATGAGCGGAGGACCGCGGCCGGAGCAAACGAACTAGACGGCCGGCGGGACCTCGACCTCGGTCTCGGTCTCGACCTCGGGCTTCGAGATCTTGACCCGGGTGACGTCCGGCGTGTCGTAGCGGTCGGCCATGCTCGCGCCTTCGCCCGCGCAGCGCTTCTTCGCGACCGCGACGCGGCCCTTGACCTTCACGCGGTCGCCCTCAGCCGGGACGGCCGTGCCGTTGTCGCCGAGCTTCAGCTCGAACGCGTCGCCCGCGGGAACGGTGTACGTCTCGCCCACGAGCACGCCCGACTTGCGCGCGTGGCTGTTCGCCGACGTGACGGTGAGCGTGACGCTCGCCTCGCTCGCCTCGGTCGTGGCGGAATCGTCCACCGTGACGCTCACGAGCGTGCCACCGACCTGGAAGCCGACCTTATGCGCCTTGGCGCAGTTCTTGGCCTTTCCCTGCCCGCCCTTCTTCGACTTGCCCTGGCCGCCCTTGGCACCGAGAGCCGTCGCGGGCACCGCGAACAGCGCGGCGACAAGCGCGAGGGCCAGAATGTTCTTTCCGATCTTCATTTTCCTCCTGACTTCGAATCCTTGGGAGATAGATCGGCCGAAACGGCGCAAGGTTGAGTACAAGCGATACTGGTGCGGACATGAAGCGCGAACACGTCGACGTGCTGATCGTCGGAGCCGGCCTCTCGGGCGTCGGCACCGCGTGCCACCTGCAGGCGCACTGCCCCGGCAAGAGCTACGCGATCCTCGAGGCGCGCGACGCCATCGGCGGCACCTGGGACCTGTTCCGCTACCCCGGCATCCGCTCGGACTCGGACATGTTCACGCTCGGCTACAACTTCCGCCCCTGGCCCGACGGCAAGGCGATCGCCGACGGCCCCGCGATCCGGAGCTACGTCCGCGAGACCGCCGGCGACCACGGCGTGGACGAGAAGATCCGCTTCCACCACCGTGTCGTGCGCGCTGAGTGGTCGACGGACGAGGCCCGCTGGAGCGTGACCGCCGAGCGCACCGACTCCGGCGAGACGGTCGAGCTCACCTGCGGCTTCCTGTTCGGCGCCACCGGCTACTACCGCTACGACGAGGGCTACCTGCCGCAGTTCGAGGGCACCGAGCGCTTCCGCGGCGAGATCGTGCACCCGCAGCACTGGCCCGAGGACCTGGACTACTACGGCAAGCGCGTCGTCGTGATCGGCAGCGGAGCGACCGCCGTGACGCTCGTCCCCGCAATGGCCCAGCGCGCCGTGCACGTGACGATGCTCCAGCGCTCCCCCAGCTACGTGGTCACGCTCCCGGCCACCGACCCGATCGCCGAAGTGCTCACGCGCAGGCTCCCCGCGAAGGTCGCCTACGCACTCGTCCGCTGGAAGAACGTGCTGCTCACGATGCTCAGCTTCAACCTGAGCCGCCGCTATCCGCACGCGATGCGCAAGGTGATACGCCGCGGAGTGCAGCGGCGCCTCCCCGAGGGCTACGACGTGGACACCCACTTCAACCCTCGTTACAACCCGTGGCAGCAGCGGATGTGCCTCGTCCCCGACAGCGACCTCTTCGAAGCGCTGGGCCGCGGCGACGCCTCCATCGTCACCGACGACATAGAGACCTTCACCGAGACCGGCCTGAAGCTCACTTCCGGGGCGGAGCTCGAGGCCGACGTGATTGTCACCGCCACCGGCCTCAACCTGCTGCTGCTCGGCGGCATTGAGCTGGCCGTGGACGGCGAGGATGTCGACTTCGCCGCCAAGGTCGCATACAAGGGCATGATGCTCAGCGGGGTGCCCAACCTCGCGATAGCGCTGGGCTACACGAACGCCTCGTGGACGCTCAAGTGCGACCTCGTGGCCGAGTACGTCTGCCGCCTGCTGAACCACATGGATGCGCACGGCTACGCGATCGCGACACCGCAGGCGCCCGATCCGTCGCTGCCGGTCGAGCCCTTCATCGACTTCAACTCCGGCTACGTGCTCCGGTCGATAGCCGACCTTCCGAAGCAGGGCGCAACGCCGCCCTGGCGGCTGCACCAGAACTACTTCCGGGACATCAGGATGCTGAGGCGCGGGCCCGTGGACGACGCGATGGAGTTCGCCCGCGCGGAGCAGGCGGTCGCGGCCTGAGCGAGTGGGGCCGCGCGGTCGGCGAGCTGCGCGGTGGCGAGTTCGCTGGCGCAAAGCGGCTAGCCTCGAAGCATGTGCCGCAACATCCGAACCCTTCACAACTTCGAGCCTCCGGCGACAGATGAGGAGATCCGCGCCTCGTCGCTCCAGTACGTGCGCAAGGTCAGCGGGTTCAACAAGCCGTCGAAGGCAAACACCGAGGCGTTCGAGCGCGCCGTCGACGAGGTGGCTGCGATAACGACCCGCCTGCTCGGCGAGCTCGTGACCAACGCGCCGCCGAAGGACCGCGAGGTCGAGGGCGAGAAGGCCAAGGCCCGCAGCGCCGCCCGCTACGCCGCCTAGGGGACCTTCAGCTCCAGCTCGGCCGCCGGCGCCAGGAGCATCGTGAGCCCGTGGCGCGGGTCGCGCGGGGAGCGTCGCTGCTCTCGCAGAACGATCGCCGACCAGTCGTCGCCGGCGTCGAGTGACGGAGCCAGCTCCGCGGCCAGCTCGCGCGGCACCCAGCCGACCTGCTGCCCGTCGCCCGCATGTACGGCGATCGCGTTCGCGTCGTGCTCGTTCGACGGGTCACGTCGCAGTTCGAGCGGGCGGCCGGGCGCGGCGGCCTCCGACTCGATCGCGTCGGCGTGGTGACGCCCTGCGCCGGCGACGCTCACGACACGCAGGCCGCGTGCGGCCAGCTCGGGCGCGTCGCGGGCGAGGTAGCGGCCGGACTCGCGGTCGATGAGCTGGTACCCCGCGACCCAGACCTGCCCTCCGTCGTCGGGGTACCAGTAGCGCTCCTCGTAGCCGGCGTCGACCAACACCGGCTGAAGCGTGTCAGCTAGCTGTCGTCGCCGAGGCGAGCCTTCAGCAGCTGCTTGCCCTGCTCGCCGCCCTTGCGGCTTTCGGCCTGCGCCCGGCGGAAGAACTCAGCCAGCTCGGAGTCGTTGTCGCGCTCCGCGTCCTGGATGTACTGCTCGAGCCGCAGGACGTTGTCGAGGCACGCCTCCGTGAACCAGATGATGTTGTACGTCTTGTCCTTCGTGCCTGTCACATGGCCGGTCTCAGCGGTGGACACGTTGAAGCCCTCCTCCAATCGGGTACGCGCCTTTCGTACCCGACCATCATGGAGTCGAACGTGGAAGTCCCCGCACCCAGCCCGCCCGAGCAGCCCCAGCCGAGCCCGCCCGACGCCCCGCAGCCGGATCCCAAGGGTCCGGAGACTCCGCAGGAGGATTAGCGTGCGCTAATCGCGCGCCTTCGCCGTCTCGCGGCGGCTGTGGCGCTCCAGCGCCTCGACGAGCTCTTCCTTCGTCATCTTGGAGCGCCCTTCGATCCCTGCCGCGGCCGCGTCCTCGTAGAGCTCGTTCTTCGACTTCTTGGCGTTGATGCCGCCGTGCGTCTCCGCCGGGTGCTCACGCGCGAAGCGGCCGCTGCGGGCAGCCTGCTCGTCTGAGGGGCCCGGTTCGTCCTTCAGCTCCCAGCGGTCGCCCTTCTTCTCGGCGATGTGCTTCACGGCGTCCCAGGCCGTGCGGTGGGCGCGCTCCTCGTCGCCCGCGTACTGCTCGTGCGCGGCATCGAGCGTCTTCTCGTACGTGCGGCGGACCTTCGCGGGCGAGCGCTCGAGCGTGCCGGGCAGGTCCTCGTCCTTGGCCGGCATGGCTACGCGCTGACCTCCATTTGGCGGACCGGAACGTCGAAGCGGCCCTGCGCCTGCTCGACGAGATCCTCCTCGGCCCAGTTCTGGTCGCCCTCCGGGCGCGTGACGATCAGGATCTCCTCGGCCGGGAAGGTCGCGAGCGCGTCCTGGAGAGCGAGCAGCGGATCGGCCTCGCCGGTGTCGCCCACAGCGTCCACGCCGTCCTCGCCGAGCCGCTCGACGGTCTCCTGCTGGACCCGCTCGGCCCGCGCGATCGCATCGTCGTTGTCCGAGGTCCAGAAGCGCGTCCGGCTGTCAAGCGCCGGGGCCACGACCATGACCTCCGCCTCTCCCGCGTCGTCGCCGAGTGCCGAGCGAAGCGCGTCGCCTGAGATCGGCTCGGAGACGAGGGCCAGGATCTTTCGCGCCACGGCTAGCGGTCCCGGAACTCGGAGGTGCGCCCGACCCGGCCGGGCGGCGCGGGATGACGCTCCATTGCCCGCTGGCGCGTGCGACCGAAACGGTGGAACAGGGCGTGCAGGAGGAAACCGCCGATGGCGACGGCGACCACGATCGCCAGAATGATGAGGATCCCGGCGCCGCCGTCGTCTGGAGTATCCCCTCGCGGACCCTCGCTGTCCTGCGCGAACAACAGGACGGTGACAATCAAGTCGGTCATGTGCGACACCTACCCGGGTAGAGAGTTGAAATGCACGCCGAAACGCCCAGCCCAGGCCCCAGCCCCTCGCCCGGCCCCGAGCCGACGCCTCCGGACCCCACGCCGCCCACGCCGACGCCGGATCCCGGCGGGCCGCCGGAGGACCCGGTGCCGCAGATCTAGCGGCGCACGCGCGGCAACAGCCTGAAGCGCACGCGATCCGGGCCCGAGACGTGGCCCGCGGCCGGTGCGGCTTACCCGATCGTCAGCGTCCTACGCAAGGGCTTCGTCCAGTGCTTCGTTGACCAGCTCGTCTGCACGGGTGTTCTCCTCACGGCGCACGGGGCGGATCGCCCACTTGTGGAAGCCGCGCAGCTCGGCCATCGCTTCCGTGAACAGCGGCTTCAGGCCGGCGTTCTTCACCTTGTACTCGCCGCCGATCTGGTAGGCGACGAGCTCGGAGTCGTTGATGACCTCCACCTCCTCCGCGCCCAGCTCGCGCGCCAGGGCGAGTCCCAGCAGCAGCGCGCGGTACTCGGCCACGTTGTTCGTGGCCTCGCCGATGTACTCCTTTCGCTCGCCGAGCGGCTCGCCGTCGGCGCTCGTCGCCACGGCCGCCACCGCGGCGGGGCCCGGGTTGCCGCGAGCCCCGCCGTCGATGTGCACCACAACCCTCAAGAAGCGGGTGGCTCGATCGGGGGGAAGCTGCCCTTCGGGCGCCGGCGGCGCTGCTCCTCGTATGCCGGGTGGTCGCCGGGCCTCCCGCCCTGGGCGCGGCGGTCGATGATCACCTCGACGTGGGGGTCGTCGCGGTAGTAGTCGGCGAGCTTGTCGTAGAGCTCGTCGGCCAGTGCCTGTGGCACCACGCAGTAGATCACTCCTCGGGACCTCCGTCGGTTGCCGCCAGGCCCGCAACAACGCGCCCTTGCTCGTCGAGCCCGGCGTTCCAGCCGCGCAGCGACTCGTCGATCTGATCGAGCTCCTCGCCCTTGTCCAGCATCATCACGGGGTCCGCCTCATCGCCAAGGTCCACGCGATAGCGATACCACGAAAGCTCCCATGCGACGAGGACGGACACCGCGCTCGCCTGGCTCGGGTCCGGCATCGCGCTCACCCACGGCTTCCCGAGCGTCCTCGCGAGGCCGGCGACAGTCCGCTGGTGTCCCGACCCGTTGAACAGCTCGAGCGCCCGCTCCACCTTACCCTCGGCGGTCGTGGGCACGGCGCGCACCTGGCGCGGGCTCTGCGGCAGCGAACGCGCCCGCGGGGCGGGCGCCGGGGCCGGCTCCTCCGCGGGATACTCGTCCGGCTCCACGCCGTTCCCGGCGCCGAAGGTCGCCTCCTGCTCCGCAAGGCGCGCCTGCTCCTCCTCGGGCCAAGGGCGCCGCCTCCGCAGCCGCCCGAGTACGCCCCGCCGCGGCTCGTTCCGCGGCATGCGGGCGGGCAGGTCGCCCGCGCCGGACTCGCGGATCCAGCCGTGGTGCTGCGCGCGGGGGGCGCACAGGTCGCAGACCATCCGTCGGTGGCCCCCAGGAGCAAGGTACGGCTCGGCGCGCTCGCCCTTCAGGATCGTGCGCCCGCAGACGTCGCAGCTGACCGCGTCGTGGACTGGGCGGAGCTCCTTCTTCACGCCGCCCAGGATAGTTCAGGCCTTCACGGCCTCCTTCTCGCGCTCCACCTGCTGCATGACCTGTTGCGCCACGTGCCCGGGGCACTCCTCGTAGCGGGCGAGGTCCATCGAGTACTCCCCCTGCCCGCCCGTGATCGCCCGGAGGTCCGGGGCGTAGTCGAGCATCTCCGCCATCGGGACCTCGGCCTTGATCTCGGTCACCGAGCCGCGCGGCTCCATGCCGAGCGGCCGCCCGCGCCGCGAGTTGAGGTCGCCGATCACGTCGCCCACGTATTCCTCCGGAACCGTGACCGTGACGGTCATGATCGGCTCCATCAGCGTCGGCTGCGCCTGCTCCATGGCGTCCTTGAACGCCATCGAGCCGGCGATCTTGAACGCCATCTCAGAGGAGTCCACGGAGTGGTGCTGGCCGTCAAAGAGCGTGACCTTCACGTCCTGGACCGGATAGCCCGCGACCGTGCCCTGGCGCATCGCCTCGCGCACGCCCTTCTCGACGGCGGGGATGAACCCGCCCGGGATCACGCCGCCCTTGATCGCGTTCACGAACTCGAGGCCCTCGCCGTCCGGGCCCGGCGCGATCTCGATGTGGCAGTCCGCGAACTGCCCGCGGCCGCCAGTCTGCTTCTTGTAGCGCGCATGGGACTTGGCCGAGCCCTTGATCGCCTCGCGGTACGGGACGTGCGGGGAGTGCAGCTCCACCTCGGCGCCGAAACGCTCCTTCATGCGATCGACGATCACCTCCACATGGATCTGCGTGATCCCGGCGAGGATCTGCTCGCCGGTCTCCGTGTCGCGGTGGAAGTCGATCGTGGGGTCCTCCTCCTGGAGGCGACGCAGCGCCTGGCCCATCTTCTCCTCGTCGCCCTTCGCCTTCGCCTCGATCGCGAACGCCATCACCGGGCGCGGCATCGCGGGCAGCTTGAGGGGGCACTCCATGTCCTTCGACGCGAGCACGTCGCCGGCGTGCGTCTCCTTCAGCTTCGCGACGGCGCCGATGTCACCGGGGCCGAACTCGTCGGCGTGCTCGGAGTCCTTTCCCTGTGGCACGAGCAGCTGCCCGATCCGCTCCTTCACATGGGCCCGGCAGTTGTGTACCTGCGAGTCGTGCTTCAGCACGCCCTGGTAGACCCGGAAGAGGTTCACGCGCCCGGCGTACGGGTCGGCCAGCGTCTTGAACACGAACGCCACCGTGTCCTTCGACTCGTCCGGCTCCAGCGTGACCCCGTCGAGGTCGACCTCGCCGCGTTTCGCGGGCGACGGGAGGTCCTCCACGAACGCGTCGAGCAGCCGGTTGATGCCCAGGTTGCGCGTAGCTGCGCCGCAGGTGACCGGGAAGAGGTGCCCCTCGGTGACGCCCTGCTTGAGCGCCGAGACGGTCTCCTCGTGCGAGATCTCCTCCCCCTCGAGATAGCGCTCCATGAGCGCCTCGGAGACCTCGGCCACCTCGTCCATCAGCTTCTCGCGGTACTCGTCGGCGGTCGCGCGCAGGTCGTCGGGGATCTCGATCTCCTGGCAGTTGTCGCGCGCCGCGCCGTCGTAGCGGAAGGCCTTCATGTCGATGAGGTCGATCACGCCCTGGAGCTCGTGCTCCTTGCCGATCGGGATCTCCGTGGCCACGACGTGGG
>DASQTS010000087.1:0-5430 GCA_035641775.1 Thermoleophilaceae bacterium | reverse complement strand
CTGGGAACTGCGAACACACTGATCTACGTGCGGGGCCAGGGCATCGTCCTCGACGAGCCGTCCGTCGTGGCCATCAACGTCAACGACGGCCGTCCCGTCGCGGTCGGGCTCGAAGCGAAACGGATGATGGGCCGCACGCCCAACCACATCAAGGCCATCCGCCCGTTGAAGGACGGCGTCATCGCCGACTTCGACGTGACGGAGGAGATGCTCCGCCACTTCATCCAGAAAGTCCACCAGAACCGCTGGGCGCACCCGCGCGTCGTGGTCTGCGTGCCCTCCGGGGTGACCGGGGTGGAGAAGCGCGCGGTCGAGGAGGCCTGCCTCAGCGCCGGGGCGCGCCAGGCGTACCTGATCGAGGAGCCCATGGCCGCCGCCATCGGCGCCGGGCTGCCGGTCGGCGAGCCCACCGGCAACATGGTCGTGGACATTGGCGGCGGCACCAGCGAGGTCGCCGTCATCTCGCTCGGCGGCATCGTCGTCTCGCAGTCGATCCGCATCGGCGGCGACGAGCTCGACGACGCGATCATCAACTACGTCAAGCGCGAGTACAAGCTCATGATCGGCCAGCAGACCGCCGAAGAGGTCAAGCTCGAGATCGGCTCGGCGTTCCCGCTCGCGGAGGAGGTCCAGGCCGAGATCCGTGGGCGCGACCTCGTGTCGGGGCTGCCCAAGACGATCGTGCTCACGAGCGAGGAGGTCCGCATGGCGCTCGAGGAGCCGCTCCAGGCGATCATCGACGCCGTCAAGGAGACTCTCGACCGCACGCCGCCCGAGCTGGCCTCGGACATCATGGACCGCGGCATCATGCTGGCCGGCGGCGGGGCGCTCCTGCAGGGCCTCGACGACCGCCTTCGCGACGAGACCCAGATGCCGGCGCACCTCGCCGAGTCGCCCCTCACGTGCGTGGCGGTCGGCTCCGGCCGCAGCCTCGAGGAGTTCGAGGCGATCCACCGCAGCAACAAGAATTCCCGATCAGGCCGACGGCGCTGAGCCCGGCCCGCCGAGGGCGCCTACCGTGTATGACAGGAAGGTGCTCCGCAGGCGGCGCGCGGCGCTCGCCGTCTTCGTCGCCCTGTCGATCGCGATCCTGACCGCGTACTTCGGCGAGTCGGGCGGAGGCTTATTCCACGCGCTCCAGCGCGGCGCGCAGGAAGCATTCGCCCCGATCGAGACCGGCGCGAGCCGCGCGCTCAAGCCGGTCCGCGATCTCTTCGGCTGGACCGGCGACACTTTCGAGGCAAAGAAGGAGAACAAGGCGCTGCGCCGCGAGGTGGAGCGACTCCGCGCGGCCCTGTCGGACGCCCAGACCTCTCAGCGCGACGCCGAGCAGCTCAAGGGCCTCGTGGGCCTGCGTGAGGACTCAAGCTTCCCGCGCGGCACGGAGCCGGTCACCGCGCGCGTGATCGCCCGCTCGCCCACCGTCTGGTACTCGAGCATCAAGATCGACAAGGGCTCGAGCGACGGCGTCCGCGTGGACCAGCCCGTGATCGCCGCGGGCAGCGACCCGGAGGCGGGCGAGGTCGGCGGCCTCGCGGGCAAGGTCACGAGCGTCACGGACGGCACCGCGGAGGTCACGCTGATCACGGACGCGTCGATCGGCGTGGGCGCGCAGGTGATGCCGTCCGGCGCGACCGGCGTCGTCCGCCCGGCCGTCGGGAACCCGCGCGACCTGCTCATGGAGTTCGTCGAGGGTGGGCGCGTGACGGAGAAAACGACCGTCGCCACGTCCGGTTTCACCATCTCCAAGGACGAGTCGCTGTTCCCGCGCGGGATCCCGATCGGGCGCGTCTCGGAGGCGGACCTCGACGAGCTCGAGGTCTATCGGCGCGTGCACCTCGAGCCCTACGCAGACCTGAAGTCGATCGACATCGTTCAGGTGCTCACGAAGCGCGGCACGAGCTCGCAGACGGCCGGGGTGTTCCAGCCGTGATCCTGGCGCCCGGCAGCTTCGTTCGCGTGGGCATGCTGCTGCTGCTCGCGGTGGTGCTCCAGCTATCCGGCTTCAGCCAGCTGGGGATTCTCGGCGGCCACCTGGACCTGGTGGTGCTCTCGGTCGCCGCGGTCGCGTTCTACGCCGGCTCGATCACCGGCAGCGCCACCGGCTTCGCCGCGGGCTTCCTGCTCGACCTCCTCAGCGGCGCGACGATGGGCGTGTCTTCGCTCGTCCTGACGGCGGTCGGCTACGGCGTCGGCCGCTTCCGGGAAGTGCGCGACCCGAGCCACGGATTGCTGCCTTTAGCGGTGGGAGCGGCCGCGACGGGCGGGTTCGTGGTCGCATTCGCCGCCGTGTCCTTCATGCTTGACGTCGGCGCCAGCGTGAGCCCGCTGGTGATCCGCGACGCGATCGTGACAACCCTGCTGAACGTGCTGCTCGCGCTGCCGGTCTTCGCCGGCGTCCGCAGGCTGCTGCGGCCGGCTCTGAAGGTCGACCCGCTCGACGCGCGCCGCCGCCGCCGGCCGCCACGCGAGTCCGGCCCGCTCGGGCTCAGGGGCCTGGAGGTCTAGGCCGCCGTGTACCTCGACAACGAGCGCCGCCCCGCGCTGACGCCGCAGCTCGCCTTCCGCGTCGCCGTGATCGGCGGCATCGCTCTCGTGATGTTCGGCGTGATCTTCTTCAGGCTCTGGTACCTCCAGGTGCTGTCCGGCGACGACTACGTCCAGGCGGCGCGCGACAACCGCGTTCGGTCGATCAAGGTGCAGGCCCCGCGCGGGGAGATCGTCGACCGCCATGGGCAAGAGCTCGTGACGAACCGCACCTCGATGTCGATCAAGCTCACGCCTGATCGCCTGCCGGACAAGCTCGACGAGCGGCGTGAGGTCTACCAGCGGCTGGCCAAGCTGCTCGGCCTGAACCCCCGGCGCCTCGAGAGGCGCGTCGAGGGGGAGCTGAGGACGCTGCCCTTCGCGAAGCCGACCGTGAAGCAGGACGTGAACAGCGACTTCGTCGCCTACGTGCTCGAGCGTCAGGACCAGTTTCCGGGCGTGGAGCCCGAGAGCGAGTCCCTGCGCGAATACCCCCACGGGAGCGTCGGCGCCCACCTGTTCGGCCAGGTGGGCGAGGTCAGCCCGGAGGATCTGAAGGACCGGCGCAACGGCGATCTCCGGATGGGCGACCGGATCGGCCAGGCCGGGATCGAGGCCCAGTACGACCGCTTCCTGCGCGGGCGGAACGGCGCCGCCAAGGTGGAGGTGGACGCGCTCGGCAACCTGACCAAGGCGCTGGGTCGCCGTCAGCCGGTCCAGGGCAGCCAGCTGCGTCTCTCGCTCGACCTGGACGTGCAGCGCGTCGCCCAGCAGGCGCTCGCGGGCGGCACCGGCAAGGGCGCCTTCGCGGTGATGAACGTGCACAACGGCGAGGTCCTCGCGCTCGGCTCGCAGCCGTCGTTCGACCCGAACGTCTTCACGAAGCCGCTCAGCAAGAAGAAGCTGGACCAGCTTTACTCGAAAAACCTCGGCGAGCCGATCCTGAACCGCGCCATCCAGGCCGGCTATCCCACCGGCTCGACCTTCAAGCTCGTCACCGCGGCGGCGGCGCTGGAGAGCGGGCACATCACGCCGGAGACGGTCCTGAACGACCCCGGCTCGCTCACCGTCGGCGGGGTGAAGTTCGAGAACGCCGGCGGCGTGGCGCACGGGGCGCTCGCGCTTGTGCAGGCGCTCACCGTGTCGAGCGACGTGTTCTTCTACCAGCTCGGCCGCGACATGGACGAGAAGGGCATGCCGCTCCAGGCCTGGGCACGCCGGCTCGGAATCGGGCGGAAGACGGGGATTGACCTGCCGGTCGAGGAGCCCGGCCGGCTTCCCACGCCCGCGTGGCGGAACCGCTGGTTCAAGCAGGGGCTCACCGACCGGCAGTGGTCCGTGGGCGACAACATCAATCTGTCCGTCGGCCAGGGCGACCTGCTGTCGAACCCGCTCCAGATGGCGGTGGCGTACTCCGCGATCGCCAACGGCGGCAAGGTGCTGCGGCCGCGGCTCGGGCTGCGCATCGAGGACGCCAGCGGCCGCGCGCGCCTGCAGCTCGACGCGCCCACCGCCCGTCGCGCGAAGCTGTCGGACGAGAACCGTCAGGCGATCCTCGAGGGAATCTTTGGAGCGGCGAACTCGCCCGGCGGAACGTCCACGCCTGTGTTCGAGGGCTTCCCGGTGCCGGTCGCCGGCAAGACGGGAACCGCGGAGCACACCGGCAAGCCGGACCAGTCCTGGTACGTGGCACTCGCGCCCTACCCGAACCCGCGCTACGTCGTCGCGGTCACGGATGAGGCCGGCGGCTTCGGCGCCGATACGGCGGCCCCGATGGCGCGCCTGATCCTGGCCGAGCTGCTCAGCGTGAACGAGGACCAGCTCGTGGAGGGCGGGGGAGCGTCCGACTGATGCACGCGGCCGCGACACCGGTGAGGGACTTCCGCGACGACGTGCGCGTGCGCATCCTGCGGATCGACCCGCTTATGCTGCTGGCGACAATCGGGCTGATCGCGGCGAGCGTCTACACGGTCGGTACTGCCACGCAGGACGACGTGGCCGGCGATCCGAACTACTTCGCCTACCGCCAGGCCGCATACGCAGGCGTCGGTTTCGTGCTGATGCTGCTGATCACGCGCTTCGACTACTCGCGCCTGCGCGAGTGGAAGCTCGGGATCTACACGTTCACGATCGCTTCGATCCTGCTCGTGTACGCGCTCGGGTTCTCGGCGCGCGGGTCACGGCGGTCGATCGAGTTCCCGTTCTTCAACTTCCAGGCCTCGGAGCTCGGCAAGCTGCTCCTGATCCTGGCCCTGTCGGCGTTCGCGGTCGACCGCGTCAGGCGCCTGAAGGATCGCGAGACGACGAGCCGGCTTGTGCTGCTCGCGGTGATCCCGGCGATGCTCGTGATCGCCCAGCCGGACCTCGGCTCGGGGCTCGTGTACCTCGCCGTGCTTCTCGCGATCCTGTTCGTCGCGGGCACTCCGTGGACCCACTTCGCCGCGCTCGGCGGGCTCACGGCCGCGGCGATCGTGATCGTCCTCGTGGCCGCGCCCGCGGTGGGCGTCGAGGTTTTGAAGCCCTACCAGCAGGACCGCCTCACCGCCTTCCTCCACCCAGGTGAGAACACGAGCAGGGAGGCGTACCAGGTCAACCAGTCGCTGACTGCGATCGGCTCCGGGGGGAAGACCGGGCGCGGCGACGAAGCTACCCAGACGAGGCTCGACTTCCTGCCCGAGCACCACACCGACTTCGTGTTCTCGGTCGTGGGCGAGGAGTTCGGTTTCGTGGGCGCGGCGCTTGTCCTGTCGCTGTTCGCCCTGTTGATCTGGAGGGCGTTGCGTACTCTTACGATGGCGAAGAACTTCTATGGCGTGCTCGTTGCCGCCGGCATCACAGCGATGCTGATGTTCCAAGTCTTCGTAAACGTGGGCATGACGATCGGAATCATGCCCATCACCGGCA
>DASQTS010000086.1:0-4811 GCA_035641775.1 Thermoleophilaceae bacterium | reverse complement strand
GAAGGTGGAGGCGGCCGGCACTGCCCCGGCGTCCGCGGAACACCATTCCGATGCTTGCTACGAGCGTTCCCTGCGGAGTCTGATCTCGGCGTCCGGATCGGTCGGTCCGCGGGGTACGTCCCCGGCGCCATACCCTCGAAGATGTCCCGTGGCGGCCGAGGGTCGAACCGTCGCGGTGAGCCCGCTGCTATGAAGCCGCTTGCCGAACCGCGGGCGTGTCCGGGGCGACTCTCTCACGGCCTAATTAGGCGGCGAGAGGCTGAACTCGATGAGAGTCCGCACTTATTGGGTTCCGGGCTTTTTTAACGAGGCCAACCCGGAGTCCTCGACTCGCTACACCGGAACGAGCAGCTCCACGTCGAAGCTGGTTCGCCCCCTTGCAACTCCTACAAGGGTAGCGGCGACGGCACTCCGTGCCTCCCCTAGGGGCCATTCCCAATTGGCGAAAGCGCTCTGCGGAGGCACTCTGGACGCCATGAACGAGACGACTCAGGAACTTCCTCCCGAGCCCGGGCCCCGGCGGCTGGTGCGCGTGCAGTCGGGCCGCGTGCTCGGCGGCGTGTGCGCGGGACTCGGCCGCTACTTCAAGGTCGACCCGATCATCTTCAGGATCGGCGCGATCGTGCTCGTGTTCGCCGGCGGCGCGGGAGTGCTCGCCTATCTCGCCGCTCTCCTGCTGATCCCGGCGGAGGACTCCGTGGGGGAGCCCTCCGGGCGAAACCGCTGGCTCGTGATCGTCGGAGTGATCGTGCTCCTGTGCATCACCTGGCCCTTTCTTCTCGGCGGCGGGCTTCTCCTGGCAGGCCTTCTCATCCCATTCGCCCTTCTGGTCGCCGCCGGTGTTCTGGTCTGGTGGTTCGTCTCCGGCGAAGGACCGGCGGGCGAGGCGGGCGACGTGGCGAAGCGCGCCGCGCTCGGCATCGCGATCCTCTGCGTCTGCGGATTCATCGCGCTCGGCGGCGCCTGGGCCGCCGCGGCGGGCGGCGAGACGGTCGTGGCCATCGCGGTCATCGCGGCCGGTGTCACGATCCTCGCCGGGGCGTTCGTGCGGCCCGTGCGCTGGCTGGTGCTCCCGGCCGTCACGCTGGCGCTGTCGGCGGGCGCGGTGTCCGCCGCCGGCATCGACCTCGACGGCGGCGTCGGCGAGCGCGACTACCATCCCGCCTCCGTCACAGAGCTGCGCGAGACCTATGAGCTCGGCATGGGCGAGTTGATCGTGGACCTGCGCCATACGGACCTGCCGGCCGGCGACGTGCCGATGGCGATCGACCTGGGCATCGGCGAGGCGCGCGTGATCGTTCCGGGTGACGTCTGCGTGGCTACCGACGCCGAGGTGGGCATCGGCGAGGCGCGCACGTTCGAGCTCGACAACGGCGGGATCGACGTCGACCTCGAGGACCTCCCGGAGGCGGACTCGGGAGTGACCCGGCTGCTGGTGAAGGCCGACGTCGGAGTCGGCGCGCTGCGCATCGGCCGTGCCGGGACGGACCTCGACCTTGACCACGGCCACTTCGACTTCGGGCCGCACGGCGACCAGAGCCTCGGCCGCAACCTCGCCTGTGCCGCGTAGACCGGACCTGACCTCCGTCGTGGCGGGCGTCTGCGTGATCGGCCTCGGCGTACTGCTGCTCCTGGACGCGACCGGCACGCTCGAGCTCCGCTTCGCCGTGCTCGCGCCGGCCGCCTGCGCGGCACTCGGCGCGATCCTCGTGGCATCGGGCATGACCCGCCCGCGATGATCTGGGCGTGAACGCCTCCAACGTCTCGAGCGAGCTGCTGCGCCGCGACCGCGCCGCCGGCTGGGTCGGCGGCGTGGCCGCCGGCATCGCGCGGCGGCTCGGCGTCGACGTGTCGCTCGTACGGCTCGCGTTCGTTGTGGCCACCGCGGCCGGCGGCGCCGGCGCGGCTGCCTACGCGCTCGGCTGGCTGCTGATCCCGGTGGGCGACTCGGGGCCGCACCGGCGCCGCATCCCCACCGGGCGCGCGGCGGTGGAGGTGGCCCTCGGGACCGGGCTGCTGCTGCTCGCCGTCCTGCTCACGTTCCGGGCGCTCGGCGTCTGGTTCTCGGACGCGATCGTGTGGCCGCTCGTGCTGATCGCGAGCGGCGGCGCGCTGATCTGGAGGGGATCGGCTACTGACCGGGAGCGAGAGGACCCCGCCACCCCCGCGCCCACGCCGCGCGAGGCCGCCCTCGCCGAGGGGCGGCGCGCCGCCGCCGCCATCTCGCGAACCGGCCTCGGAATCGCGCTGGTGATCGCCGCCGGCTTCGTCTTCCTCCAGGCCACGGGTGCGCTCGGGGCGGCGCGCGACGTGCTGCTCGCCGTGATCGCCGCGGTTGTGGTGCTCGGTGTGATATTCGCGCCGTGGGTCGTGCGGCTCGTGCGCTCGCTCACGCAGGAGCGGGCCGAGCGCATCCGCTCGCAGGAGCGGGCCGAGGTGGCTGCTCACCTCCACGACTCCGTGCTCCAGACGCTCGCCATGGTCCAGCGCCGGGCGGGCGACCCGAACGAGGTGGCCGCGTTGGCGCGCCGCCAGGAGCGCGAGCTGCGCGCATGGCTTGCCGACCGTCCCGCTCCCGGCCAGGCGGCGAGGCTTGCCGCCGCGCTCGAGGCTGCCGCGACTGAGGTCGAGGAGAGCCAGGGTGTGCCCGTGGAGGTGGTCGTGGTGGGCGACTGCGACCTGGACGCGCGTCACGAGGCGGTCGTGGCGGCGGCACGCGAGGCGATGACGAACGCGGCGAAGTTCGGCGGCGGCTCGCCCGTGGACGTGTACGCCGAGAGCGGCGGAGGCCGGACGCAGGTGTTCGTGCGCGACCGCGGCCCCGGCTTCGATCCGGCTTCCGTTCCCGCGGACCGTCGCGGCGTGCGCGAGTCGATCGTCGGCCGGATGGGGCGGCACGGCGGCCGCGCGCGCCTGACGAGCGAGCCGGGCGCCGGCACCGAGGTCGAGCTGACGCTGGAGGAGCGGGCATGAGCGGCCCGCGCGTGCTGATCGTGGACGACCACCAGCTGTTCCGGGCGGGCGTGCGCGCGGAGCTAGAGCCGCTGCTCGAGATCGCCGGCGAGGCGAGCAGTGTGGACGAGGCGGTGGCGTCGATCGAGAGCGAGTCGCCTGACGTGGTGCTGCTCGACGTGCACATGCCCGACGGCGGCGGCGTCGAGCTCATCCGCCGGATCGCCGCGCGCACGGACAGGCCGCCGTGCTTCCTGGCCCTGTCGGTGTCGGACGCGGCCGAGGACGTGATAGCGGTGATCCGCGCAGGCGCCCGCGGCTACGTGACCAAGAACATCTCAGGCGAGGAGCTGGCCGACGCGGTGCGCCGGGTCAACGACGGCGACGCCGTGTTCTCTCCTCGCCTGGCCGGCTTCGTGCTCGACGCGTTTGCGGGCCCGGCTCCCCAGCCCGAATCGGAGCTGGACGGGCTCACGGCCCGCGAGCGCGAGGTGCTCCAGCACATCGCGCGCGGCTACATGTACAAGGAGATCGCGCTGCGCCTGGACATCTCCCCGAAGACGGTGGAGGCGCACGTCTCCTCCGTGCTGCGCAAGCTCCAGCTCTCGAGCCGCCACGAGCTTACCCGCTGGGCGGCCGAGCGCGGGCTGGATCTGTGAGCGGGTCGTGGTGCTCGAACTACGGGCATTGGGGGTCCGGTCGGGGGCCGAGAACTGCACTCACCCCCCGATTTCCAAGGGGGTTAGGCGAGTTCCCCGCCGCATGGATCGAGTTCGCCGCGAGCCCCCTCGCGGATGGGCCTGTGAGCGCACTTTTGGATCCCCACCACCCTCACCGCTGCCGTTCGTACGCGCGAGGGCCGGGCCTAATAGCGCTCGGACATCGCGCGCTGCATCTCGCGTCGCTCGTCGCGCTCCTTGATCGAGCGGCGCTTGTCGTAGAGGTCCTTGCCCTTCGCGAGGGCGAGCTCGACCTTGGCGCGGGGGCCGCTCCAGTAGATGCGCGTGGGCACGATCGTCAGGCCCTTCTCTGAGCTCGCGCCGGTGAGCTGGTCGATCTCGCGGCGGTGAAGGAGCAGCTTGCGGGGGCGGTCGGGCTCGTGGTTCTCGCGCGCGGGCTTGTACGGCGCGATGTGCATGTTGCGCAGCCATACCTCGCCGTCGCGCACCTCCGCGTAGGCGTCCTTCAGCTGCACCCCGCCCTCGCGCAGCGACTTCACTTCCGAGCCCCGAAGCACGATCCCGGCCTCGAACTTGTCGAGCAGGTTGTACCTGAAGCTCGCCTGGCGATTCGTGGCTATGTCGCCCGGGGCCGCCTTGCGCTTCTTCTTGGCCATCGCGCTAGGAGTATGGCGCGAGGTCGACGCGTCCCCGAGGCGCATCAATCCTGTCCACGTGGATGCGGAGCGAGTCGCCGAGGCGCAGCCGCCGTCCCGAGCCCTCCGCCTCGAGCGCCGTGCCCACCTCGTTCAGCGACCACCAGCCGCGCAGCCGCCGCACCGGTAGGAAGCCCTCGAAGCGCTGCTCGCCAAACTCCACGAAGGCGCCCTTCTCGATCAGCCCCACGACCTCGCCGTCGAACGAGGGCGGGTCGTCCGAGCGCGACTCGGAGTGCACGCGCTCGAGCAGGAACGCGAGGCAGACGTCGTCGGCGTCGCGCTCGATCTTCATCGCCTCGCGCTCGGACGAGGAGCTGATCACTCCCGCGTCCTCGAGCTCGTGCCCGGGCGTGGCCGCGTCGTCGATGCCGAGGCCCTGGAGCAGCGCGCGGTGGGCCACCACGTCCGGGTAGCGCCGAATCGGCGACGTGAAGTGGCAGTAGCGCGGGCTGGCGAGGCCGGCGTGGCCGAGGTTGCGCGG
>DASQTS010000085.1:0-9636 GCA_035641775.1 Thermoleophilaceae bacterium | reverse complement strand
GCGCTGATGTTGCGAGTCGCGTCCGGAGCGCTACCGGAGACGCTCCGGATCGCGCCGACCGGGACGACGGTGGCCTTCGCGAAGCGCGACGCCGTGGCGCCCGGCTATGCCGAGGCCGTGCGGGCCGCTCGAGAGTGCGGGTTCGACGCCACGCTGCGGCTGGCCGGCGGGCGGGCCGCAGTCTTCCACGACGGCACGATGGAGGTCGGGCACGCCGTGCCGGACGCGGAGCCGCGGGGCGGCATCCACGACCGCTTCGCGCGTTCCGCCGGGCGGCTCGCCCGCGCGCTGGCGCGGGTCGGCGTCGACGCACGCGTGGGCGAGGTGCCGGGCGAGTACTGCCCGGGCCGCTACAGCGTGAACGCGCGCGGGGTCGCGAAGCTCGCGGGGATCGGCCAGCGGGTGGTGGGCGGCGGGTCGCACACCGGCGTGGTCCTGGTCGTGGAGGGAGAGGACCGGATCAACGGCGTGCTGGAGCCGGTCTATGCGGCGCTCGGACTCGACTGGGAGCCCGCCGCAAGCGGCTCCGTGCGCACGGAGGCACCCGGCGCAGCGTGGCCCGCGGTACGCGACGCGATCGTCACCGAATACGCAGGCGACTACGACCTGGTGCCCGCGGAGCTGGATTCCGAGACGCTTGCGATGGCCGAGACGCTCACGGCCGAGCACCGAGTGGAGTAGGGCTTACGCCGGCTGCTTCGCCGCCGCGCGCTCGGCGTTCTTCACGATCGCGTCCACGAAGGCCGGCCAGAGCTCCTTCGGCATGTCGTGGCCCATCTCTGGGATCCCGAAGAATCGCGCGCCCGGGATCGCGCGGGCGGTGGCCTGCCCGGCCCGGAAGGGCACCAGGGGGTCCTCCTCGCCGTGGATCACCACGGTGGGCAGGTCGAGCTCCCGGAGCGCCGCCGTCCGGCTCGGGGACGCCAGGATCGCCGCGAGCTGCCGCGCCGTGCCGGCCGGGTGGTGCCCGCGGTCGTAGGTTGCGGCCGCGCGCTCGCGGATGCGCTGCTCGTCGGCCCGGTATCCCGGCGAGCCGATCGTCCTAAACACCCGCACGAAATACTCCACGTAGGCGTCCCGGTCGCGCGGGGCGCGCCGCATTAGCACGCTCCACACCCGCAGCTTCGGCGTTCCCCCGCGGCGGTCGCCGGTCGTGGACAGCATCGAGGCGAGCGAGAGGACGCGTTCCGGTCGCGCGATGGCCATCGTCTGGGCGATCATCCCGCCCATCGACGTGCCCACGAGATGCGCCCGCTCGACCCCGAGCTGGTCGAGCAGCCCG
This sequence comes from Thermoleophilaceae bacterium, assembly GCA_035641775.1. Lineage (GTDB taxonomy): Bacteria > Actinomycetota > Thermoleophilia > Solirubrobacterales > Thermoleophilaceae > JACVRW01. The sequence goes on along the minus strand of DASQTS010000085.1, from coordinate 8,354 downwards.
AAGGCGTCGTTCGCCATGTCATCGAGCAGATAGGGCACGGGAGCCGGCATGCCGGCCATCAGGCGCATGACGTTCGGGACCGGCGCCCGCACCTGCGTCGAGCGCCCGGCGTCGCGGTTGTCGAACCGGACCACGAAGAAGCCGCGCTCGGCGAGCAGCTCGCACAGCTCGATGTCCCAGTGGATGAGCTGCATGCCAAGGCCCATCACCAGCAGCATCGGCTCGCCGGAGGGGTCGCCGATCGTCTCGTAGACGAGCTCGACATCCCCAACGTTGGCGCGCGCCTCGGTCACCGTCCGGGAAGGAGTACCCGGATTCCTGAAACCCTGACCGAAAAGCGGAAGTTGCTGGTGCGGAGGAAGAGCGGGTCGCGGCCCACCAGCTCGAGTCGCGCGACGTGGCCCCGGCGGAACCGCCAGCCGTTGCCGAACAGCTGGAAGAGGATCTCGCCGCTCTGGTTGTCGCGCAGCCGGTAGACGCCGCGCGATACGAGCGTCTGACGTCCGCGGTGCACGTCCCACAGCCGCGCGGCGACGAAGCCGCCGCGGCCCCGCGTGCGAATGCTCGCCTCCACGGAGGGCATCCCGAGCAGCGTGAAGGGCCGTCTGAGGCGCCGCTGGACAAGAGCCGTGGCGCGTGCGCGCCCTGCGGTCACCTTGTTGCACGCCGCCCCGCCGATCGGGTCGATCGCGCGGGCCGCCGCGCGACTTCCGCCGTTCGAGCGCACGACCTGGGGACGCGCTCGGCGCATGGTGAGCGTCAGTGGATGAAGGCGCTCCCAGTTCTCCGCGCGGAACGGGCCTCCCTCGCGCGCGGCGGTGGGACAGGTTTGCGTGAAGGCGAGCACGCTCCCGTGCGCCGGCGGGGAGCCCTGGCGCTTCAGGTATGCGTCGAAGAACGCCGCGCCCTGCTCGGTCGTGATCCGGAGCGACCGTGCCTTGTTCTGCCCCCGCGGATGGCCGAGGTCGGCGAGCTGGAGCGAGATGCGGGCGCCGGGCGCTGCCCTGAAGGTCCGATACACGCGAAGCGCCTCGGGCGCGGGGAACAGGTCGTCCGTCCAGCCGTTCTGCACCAGCAGCGGCGGGCTCGGGCCAGACAACCCGGCCCAGCTGTGGAAGCGTGTGAGCTCGCGGCCCACCGCAAGCGCGTCCGGGCGCGCCGGCTCGCCGCGGTCGGAGAGCGCCTTCCATGTCGTGATGTCGGCGTTGAAGGAGCCGCCCTGCGGGGCGTAGAACCCGCCCGCGGTACCGGTCGCGTACAGCCCGTCGAGGTAGCTCTTCTTCATCACCCCGCCCGGCCGGATGCCTTGGTTCCGCCGCGGCGTGCGGAAGTCGAGGAAGCGCCCGTTGGGCTGGAGCGCGTAGGTGAGGTCGGACGCGGCCCAGCGCGCCCACGCGGCGGCAATCGACAGCGGCCTCCCCGCCGGGCTCTGCCACGGCATGAACGAGCCGTCCTCCATCCGCATGCGGTTCCTGAGGCGCGCGAGGTTCAGCGTCTGGATGCCGCCGTACGAGACGCCTGTTACTCCGATGGCATCGGGCCGGATGACGCCCTGGTCCACGAGCAGGCCGATGAGGTGCTGGGTGTCGCGCCCCTCGTAGCGCTGGTCGGCGAGGTGGAGCCAGCCACGGTCGCATCCCGGCGACGTTCGCGAGTCGGCCGCGCCGCACGAGCGCGCCCACCCGCGGGCGGAGTAGTTCACGACGGCGTAGCCGCGTCGCGCGTAGAAGAGGTTGTTGTAGCCGCCGGCCCCGGTGGGCGACTCGAACGCCGTCTTGCTCCCGCCCCACCCGTGCAGCATCACGATCACCGGGAACGGGCCGTCGCCGCTCGGCGGGAGCGTCACGTCGACGTCGAGCGGCACGCCGTCCCAGCTCGGCACTCGCTCCGCGTCGCTCGCGGTGGGGCAGAAGAGAACCCCGTTCTGCGGCAGGCAGGCATGTCCGAACGGAGGAGGCGGGGCCGCGTGCGCAGCGGGCGCCAGCAGGCTTGCGGCCGCGAGCGCGGCGACCGCCGAGATCGTGCGGCGCATCAGGAGGCGGGCGTCTTCTTTCGCGCCTTGCCCGGCGTGCCGTCCTTCTTGCGGCCATTCGCCTTCGCGTTCGACTGCGCGGCCTTGCGCGCGGCGGCCAGCAGCTCCGCGAGCGAGTCCTCGAGCGCGCCGGCGAGGGCGTCGATGTCCGGCATCGCGTCGTAGTCCGCGAGCAGCCCGAAGTCGACCTTACCGTTGTAGCTCATGATGGCGATCGCGAGCGCATGGTTCTCGGGCAGGAACGCGATCGGCACGATCTGCTCCATCTCGCGGCCAAGCAGGTAGAGCGGGAACTGCGGGCCCGGGACGTTCGTCACGATCAGGTTGAACAGCCGGGTCGAGAAATTGAGGCGCGACGCCTGCGCTAGCAGCGTGGGCGGGGCGAAGTCCTGGAGGCCGGCGATCACCTCCGCGCCGAGGGCCTGCTTCGACTCCTTCAGCTGGCCCATCCCGCGCTGGACCACGCGGAGGCGCTCCACCGGCTCGTCCACGTACACGGGGAGCGGCCCGCGCATCGCCGCTATGCGGTTGCCGAGCGAGCCGCGCTCGTCCTCACCGCGAATAGACACCGGCACGAGCGCGCGCAGCTCGACTCCCTCCGTGCGCACGCCGCGGTCGCGGAGCCACGTGCGAAGCGCGCCCGCGACCACCGCCAGCACGGCGTCGTTCACGGTGCCGCCGAGCGCGTTCTTGATCTCCTTGAAGTCGGCCAGGCGGCTCTCCACCCAGCGCACGCGGCGGTGCGGCCCGATCGGCACGTTGAGCGGCACCTCTGGCGCGGGGTTCAGCCCCGCCCAGATGACCTCTCCCACGCCCTCGGCGGCCTCGCGCACCTTCTCGAGCGTCTCGCCCGGGCGTTGCAGCGCGCCGACCGCGTGGCCGGCGAGGCTGAAGGGCGTCTTCACGAGGCCGATCACGCCCTCGGCCACGAGCTCGGCTTCGGACGGCTCGGGCTCGGGCGTCCACGAGTCGCCGGGCTCGGGCTCGGACGGCACGGGGGAGAGGTCGAACAGCACGGTCGCGATGTCCACGCCCGAGACGCCGTCCACGAGCGCATGGTGCGTCTTCGAGATGAGCGCGAAGCGGCCGTCCTCGAGCCCGTGCACGATCCAGAGCTCCCAGAGCGGCTTCGAGCGGTCGAGCCGCTGGGAGAAGATGCGCCCCACGAGCTCGCGCAGCTGGTCGGCGCTACCCGGCTTCGGCAGCGCCGTGTGGCGCACGTGGTAGTCGAGGTTGAAGGTCGGGTCGTCCACCCAGAACGGCCTCCCGGCGTCGAGCCGCGGGAACGCCAGCTTCTGGCGATAGCGGGGCACAAGCCCCAGCCGCGCCTCCAGGTGCGCGCACAGCTCGGCGCGCGCCGGCGGCGGCCCGTCGAAGGTGGCGAGCGCGCCCACGTGCATGTGCGAGGCCTGCTTCTCCTGGGCGAGGAACGAGGCGTCGACCGCGCTCAGGCGGTCCTTGTGGCCCTGGGTCGCCATCAGCGGAGCCTACCGGGACAATCTGCTCTGTGAAGCTGTTGGGCATCGTGCTTGCGGTTCAGGTCGCACTCGGATTGACGCTCGTGGCGCTCGTCGCCACCGACAACCTGCCGTTCACCGGCGACGGCGAGGCGGACGGCAGGACGGCGCCCGCCGCTGCGGTCGTCGACCGCTTCGACGGCGCGGCCGCCTTCCGGCTTCTCCGCCGGCAGGTCGAGCTCGGGCCGCGCCCGGCGGGCTCGCCGGAGTCGCGCCGGCTGGCCGACCTGCTCCAACGGATCGTGCCGCGCGGCCGCTACCAGGAGGTCCCGGGTGGCCTCCGGAACGTGATCGGCACCGTGCGCGGGCGCGAGCCCGGCTACATCGTGGTCGGGGCGCACTACGACACGAAGGACATCTCCGGCTTCGTGGGCGCGAACGACGGCGCCTCGGGCACGGCCGTGGTTGCGCAGCTCGCCCGCACGATCAGGCGCCCGCGGCACACGATCCACTTCGTCTTCTTCGACGGCGAGGAGTCGCCCCGCGGCACGCCGGACGAGGACTTCCAGGAAGAGGGCCTGCGTGGGAGCAAGGTCGCCGCGGCGGCGTTCTCCAAGGCGCGCGCGATGGTCCTGCTCGACTTCGTCGGCGACCGCGAGCTCACGATCCGCTACGAGAGCAACTCGTCGGCCGCCCTATGGCGGCGCCTCCGCGACGCCGCCCGCCGCGCCGGCGCTATCCGCTTCTTCCCCGAGGGCAACCAGGGCGCGATCTCCGACGACCACATCCCGTTCCTCCGCCGCGGCGTCCCCTCGATCGATCTGATCGACTTCGACTTCCCCTGCTGGCACCGCCGCTGCGACGACATGTCTGCCGTCTCGGCGCGGAGCGTCAATGCCGTGGGGGAGACCGTGGTGAGGCTCGTTCGCGCGCTGTAGCGCAAGCACCGGGCGGTGCCCGGTGCGCAGCGATGGTCTCATCGCTAGCCTCACCTCGGATGGCCGCCGCTCCCGAAAAGCTGCTGCTCGCCGCGCCGCGCGGCTACTGCGCGGGCGTCGACCGCGCCGTGCAGGCGGTCGAGCGCGCCCTCGAGCTGTACGGCCCGCCGGTGTACGTTCGCAAGGAGATCGTGCACAACAAGCATGTTGTGGAGCAGCTCCGCGAGCGCGGTGCCGTCTTCGTCGACGAGGAGACCGAGGTGCCGGAGGGCGAGACGGTCGTCTTCTCCGCCCACGGCGTCTCGCCGGCCGTCCACGCCAACGCCGAGGCGCGGGAGCTCCGCACGATCGACGCGACCTGCCCGCTCGTCACGAAGGTGCACGTGGAGGCGAAGAAGTTCGCCGCCGACGGCTACACGATCGTCCTGGTCGGCCATGAGGGCCATGAGGAGGTCGAGGGGACGATGGGCGAGGCGCCGAACCACTTCGTGCTCGTCGAGACCGAGGAGGACGTGGACCGGCTCGAGCTTCCAGACCCGAACCGGGTGGCCTACCTCACGCAGACCACGCTGAGCGTCGACGAGACCGACCGCATCATCCGCCGCCTACGGGAGCGCTTCCCGAACATCACGGGCCCGAAGTCCGACGACATCTGTTACGCCACGACCAACCGCCAGCTCGCGGTGCGCCAGATGGCGCGCGAGTGCGACCTCGTGCTCGTGATCGGCTCGCGGAACTCGTCGAACTCGAACCGGCTCGTGGAGGTCGCCCGCGACCACGGCGCCGACTCACACCTGATCGACAACGAGACGCAGGTGCAGGAGGAGTGGCTCGAGGGCAAGCGCGTGGTGGGCATCTCCTCCGGCGCAAGCGCGCCCGAGGAGCTCGTGCAGCGGCTGATCCAGTTCTTCCGCGCCCGCGGCACCTCCGATGTCTCCGAGTTCGAGGTCGTCCAGGAGGACGTCCGGTTCATGCTCCCCAAGGAGATCAGGAAGGCGCTGGCGGCACGGGCGTGAACTGCACGCCGTGCAGGCGGAGTCCGGGTGACTCCGCCTCCACCACGCCGTCCTCCAGCTCGTACAGGCCCGGCTCCACGCCGCCCTCCGAGAGCGCGGCGTAGGCGCCCCCGGCGGTGTAGCTGAAGCGGGCGGCGGCGCCCGCGTCCGCCGCGGCGATCCAGTCCTCGCCGTCGGTCCAGTCCCGCACCAGCTCGATCCTCCCGCGGTCGGCGGGCAGCGCGATGTCGGCGGTCTGCGGCTGGAGCAGGACGCCCGGGACGTCCTCGGGGCGGAGGGGCTCCACGGGGTCGACATCCACGCCGAGCGCCTCGCCGATCGCGCGCTCGGTGTCGTCATACTCGCCCTCGCCGTAGTGGATCAGCGTGAGCTTCCCGGTGCGGTCGAACAGGTAGCGGCCCGGCCAGCCCTTGTTGCCGTACAGGCGCCACACGGCGTAGTCCGGGTCGAGCGCCACCGCGTACGGGATCTCGAGTCGCTCGACCGCGCGCTCGACCGCCTCGCGGTCGCGCCCGAACGAGTAGCCCGGCGTGTGCACGCCGATCACGCGCAGGCCGGCGTCCGCGTAGCGCGCGTGCCACTCCTTCAGGTACGGGAGCGTCCGCAGCGAGTTGACCCGGGCGAAGTCCCAGAACTCGACGAGCACGGCTCCGCGGCCCATGAGCGTGTTCATCCGGAGGAAGGCGACGTTCACCCATTCAAGCTCGCGCGGGAACTCGGGGGCGTAGATATCAGCGTCGACGGGGGTTCGCACGCTGGTATAGGGTGGCAAGGCTTTTTGTCTCAGTTCTAGTCCCACCCTCCAGGAGGAGAGATGCGAAAGGTCTTGGTGGCCGCGCTGGCGCTCGGAGCGCTGGCGGCAGTGGCCAGCGTCGCGTTCGCGGCGAACACTTACACGCTCCATAAGGCTTCGACGAACGCGAAGGGCGAGGGCAGCAAGGCGAAGCCGATCCCGACCAACCTGGTGTTCGGGTTCCGGGTCGGTGAAACGGATCCGTCGAAGCGCGCGACCGTCATCGAGAAGTACGCGATCGGCGCCGAGGGTCTCCTCGCGAACACCAGGGTCAAGCCGAAGTGCGCGTTCACCGAGCTCGACGATCAGGCCGGCGTGCCCGCCAAATGCGGCAAGGCGCTGGTCGGCAAGGGCATCGTGAAGAACGCTGCCGGGCCGAGCAGCGACCAGAGGTTGAGCGAGAGCGCCGCGTGCAACCTGCAGCTGCGGCTCTACAACATCGGCACCGGCATGGCGATCCGACTCGACAGCAACGGCCAGCCGCCGCCCCCGAGCTTCGACTCGAACGTCATTGGCTGCCCGCTGCCGATCGCCACAGCCATCAAGGCGAGGTTCGTGACGACGAAGATCGAGGGCGTCACCGGGAGCGATTTGCGTTTCACCGTTCCGCAGAACCTGAAGCACCCCGTCACGGGAGTCGACAACTCAATCCGCGAGTCCGTCTCGACTATCGCCCTCGCGAAGAAGAGGATCAACGGCAAGGTATGGGGCTTCTACAGCAAGGTCGGATGCAAGGGCGCCATGCGGACGGTTCGCGCCACTTTCACGACCGAGGCGACGGCCTCGGAGCCGCCTCGGACGTTCACGGCCAGCAAGCGAAGGAAGTGCACGGCGTAGCCGAGGCTTACGTGAACGGGGCGGCCTTCGGGCCGCCCCGTTTGCTTTCAGCGCGCGACGTCGTTGAGCAGCATGGGCCAGCCCCAGACCTCGATCGCGGCGGCGGCCAGCAGGATCGGGATGGCGATCGCTACGGTCACGAAGGTGGCGGCCAGAAGCTCGTGCCAGTCGCCGCGCCTGCTGGCCACCATCCACGCGGCGAGCGGGAGGAACAGCGCAAACAGCTCGGGCAGCGCGTGCGGGAGCAGGGTGAGCATCAGGGTCCCCGGCGTGGTGCCGACCTGAGTAGCGATCGAGGCGGCGTTCCCGCCGATCACATATGCCTGGGTGCAGAGCGAGAAGAGAGTGGCGCAGACGACGAAGGCGATCGCCAGCGGGCCGGCCTTCTCGTGCACCCACTTCGACAGGCCGCTGCGGTGGGCGGCCGACAGCGGCAGCGAACTGCCCGCCATGAAGCCCGCAACGCACGCGAGCGCGTGAAGCGCGAGGACGAGGGAGTTGCGGAACAGGACGTGCACATAGTCGTCGATGCCGGCGTCGACGTTGAAGCCCGGGAGCACGTAGAGCGTGGGATCCTCGGGTGCGAGCTTGGCCACCGCGAAGACGGCGAACAGCAGCGCCACGGCGATCGCCACGCTGAGGGCGCACCACGGGCGGAGGGCGGTGCCGGGGTCTCGGTTCCAGCGCTCGAGCGCGAGCTTGGTGTCGCGCATTCCCTGGACGAGCACGAGGTCGTTGACGCTCATCCCCCTGGGAATCGGCATGAATGGCGAAACTCCTGAGCCTTCTACGGGTTGTTTCCGCCGGGCCGGGTAACCGGCGCTCGTTGGCACCCTATTTCTGGAGGCAGTCTCTTGAAGAGCAGTACGCTCGTGGGCGCGCTGGTCGGCGCGCTCCTACTCGCAGTCCCCGGCAGCGCGTTCGCGTCGCACGAGAACACGCTCATGAACCTAGACTTCAGCACGAGCGCGAAGTCGCGCAACGCCGGCACCAAGGCGAATCCCAACCCGGTGAACACGAACATCGAGTTGACCCAGTCGACCCGCTCCGGGACCGGCCAGCCGGAGACCTCGACGGACCTGAACATCACGCTCCCGAAGCAGTTCCGGTTCAGGGGGAAACTCTGGCCGCGACGGCTGCGCTGCAACCCGCAGAGGGCCAACCAGGCGCGCTCCGACAGCGCGTGCCCGCAGAACTCGCGGATCGGCGCCGGGCACGTCACCGCCACGGGCGGCGACGGGGCGTTCGTCGAGGAGATCGACGTGCGCGCGTACGTCACGA
>DASQTS010000084.1:0-3077 GCA_035641775.1 Thermoleophilaceae bacterium | reverse complement strand
AGAGGCTCAGCGAGATCATGCGCCGCTCGTTTCACGAGGTTGCCAAGAGAGGCCGCGAAAACAGCACTCCGATGCGGCCTGCCGCCTACGAGCTCGGTATCGAGCGTGTTGTCGAGGCCGCGTCCACCCGCGGCTACATCTAGTACCTACGTCCACCCCGGCCGACACTCGTCGATTCGGGCTAAATGCCTATCCAGGTCGGGGCCCGCGTAGCCGAAAAACGGGATACGACGGCATGGAGGGTTCCGTCGAACTAAGCGGCACGGGACGCCGCTGAGTTGCATCAAGCGGGGGGTCGCCGGGGCGGGCGGCCTCCCGCCGCAACTCTCTCGCTAGTCGAAGTCGAAGTCGCGCGGCGGCTTCTGCTCGAACCAGAGGCGATCGTGCTCGGGCGTCTCCTGGAGGAAGTCGGGCGTGTCCTCGAGGACGTCCGGGTCCTCGTCCTCGTCCTGGCCCTCGTCCTCGTCCTCGTCGACGTCCTCGTCCTGGTCGACCGGCTCGAAGCCGTGCGGCTCCGTGTCCCCGAGGTAGGGAGCCGACTCCTCCGGTGCGGGCGGCGGCTCGACCGGAGGCGGCTCGACGGGGGTCGGCTCGGTGTGCTCCGGCTGGGGCTCGGGCTCGGCGGGCTCCACTGGCTCCATTCCACCGGGCGGCTGGTCCACCACGGGCGCTTCAGCGACCGGCTCCTCGTGCTCGGCCTTCGGCGCTTCCATGTCGAACAGGGCGGTCTCCTCCGACGAGTCGGACGGCTCGTCGTGCTCGGCCTCCGCCGTCGCCGTCGCGCCGGCCGTCAGCTCGGCCTCCTCGGGCTGCTGCGCCACCTCGCGCCGAGCCGGCCCTAGCGCCTCTTCCTCCTGGCGGTGGAGCTCGTCCTCGGGCACTCCGTGCTTGCGCTTCAGCTCGAGATGCTCCCGGATGGCATCGTCGAGTATGCCCATCGGGCGGAACCTTATCGAGGCCGGGAGGATGTCTCAGCCACGGGCCGCGCGGCGCTCTCCACCCGGTTCTTGCCTGCCCGCTTGGCGCGGTAGAGCGCCGCGTCGGCGGCCGCGATCAGCTCGCTTCGGTCGCTCGCGCTCTCCGGCACCGACGCCACGCCGAAGCTGGCCGTGACGCGCAGCGCCTCGCCGCCGCCCGCGCGCGGCACCTGGAGCGCCTCCACCGCCTCGCGCATCCGCTCCGCCAGCTGCGTCGCCCCCGCGGCGTCCGTCTGGGGCAGGACCACGGCCATCTCCTCGCCGCCGTAGCGGGCGGGCGCGTCCAGATCGCGCGACAGGTCGCGAAGCACGCCCGCCACCAACGCGAGCACCTCGTCGCCCTGCTGATGGCCGAACGTGTCGTTCACGCGCTTGAAGTCGTCGATGTCGAGCATCACGAGCCCGAGCGGCGTGCCGAAGCGGCGGCTGCGCTCGATCTCCCGGTCGAGGATCGACACGAACGCGCGGACGTTCGCCAAGCCGGTGAGCTCGTCGGTGACAGCCTGGCGCTCGACGGCCTCGTGAAGGCTCGCGTTCTCGATCGAGACGACCGCCTGCCCCGCCAGGTACTCGAGCAGCTCCTCCGCCTCGCGCGAGAAAGGAGCGCCGCGGCGGGCGATCGAGATGGCGCCGAGATATTCCGGCCCATCGACGAGCGACCGCAGCCCGATCGACAGCGCGTGAGCGCCGGCCTCGACCGCGGACACCGCGCGCCGGGTCCGCTCCGCACGATCGTCACCTTCGAGCGCGCCGAGCAGCTCCTGACCCACGTCCGCGCGAATCGCGAACACATTTCGCTCCGCGGCCTCAATCGCCCGCTCCAGCTCGCCGCCGAGCTCGCCGACCTCGTATCGCGAGAACGCGCCGCGCGCCAGCGGCAGCGAGCGGCCCACCTCGGCGTCGCAGGCGTCCACGGCCTGGCGCACCGCGAGCGCGACGACGCCGCGGCGGTCGAGGCCGGTCGCGAGCGCGTCACCGACGCGCCTGATCGTGCCCTCGAGCTCCTGTCGCTTGCGCTCGACCTCCTCGATCTTGGCCTCGAGCTGGAACGACATGTCGTTGAACTCGCGGCCGAGCGCGGCGAACTCGTCGCTGCCCTCGACCGGCACCGGGTGGCGGAAGTCCCCGCGCGACAGCCGCCGCGCCGCGGTGAGCAGGGTCGCGATCTGCCCGGTCAGGGCGCGGCTCACGTACGCGGCGGAGGCGAGCGCCAGCAGCACGAACACGCCCAGGAAGAGCGCGATCAGCAATCGGCTGTCGGAGGCATGCTGGGAGAACGAGGCCGTGGGCGTGAGCACTCCGAGCTGTACCGGCGGCCCGGCCGGGGCGCTCAGGTCCGCGATCCGGCCGCGGTACTCCTCGCCGGCGACGTAAAAGGTGGTAGGCCGCTCGCCGAGGCGAGGCAACGAGCGTCCCGCGGCCGGAAGCGTCGAAGCCAGCGGGCGGCCGGACTTGAGAACGGTGGCCTCCAGGCCTGTGAGCGCCGCGATCCGGCTTGCGAGGTCTCGCGCCTCGGTGACCGAGGCGGTCAGCACCGGCGCGGGCCCCGCGCCGTCCGCCACGATCTCCGACCCCGCCGCGGCCACGGCGGCCGGCGAGCCCGCTTGCGCAAGCCGCTCGCCGGCAGGCGCCCAGAGCTCGATCGCGACCACGTCTCCGCGGAGCAGCTCGCCCATGCGCGCCCGTGCCGCGCTGTCACGCCTCCGCGCGATGGCGCGCTGAAGCTCCGGGTCGCGCGTCAAGTCCCGCAGCGCCGCCTGCGCACGCGCAACCTCCTCGCGGTAGACGCCCACGGCGGCACGCGTGGCGGTCGAGATGCCGGCGTCGGCCTTGCCGGTCTCAGTTCGCCCGGTGAGCGTGAAGAGCACGATCCCGAGCGCGATCATCGGCACCACCACGATGAGCGCGAAGAACAGCCTGAGACGACCCCTGAGGCTCATTGCTACACATACCCCCAGCAGGAAGGCTACAGACGCGCGAGGCCGCCGCGGGCTTCTGCAGCGCCGCTACCATGAACGAGCCGCGGGGCTATAGCTCAGTTGGGAGAGCGCCTGGATCGCACCCAGGAGGCCGCCGGTTCGAGTCCGGCTAGCTCCACTC
>DASQTS010000083.1:0-3112 GCA_035641775.1 Thermoleophilaceae bacterium | reverse complement strand
ATCGACGACGCGATCGACCGAATCGAGTTCTGCTCGGAGGACGTGCCGCGCATGGCGCTGCTCGCTGCGGTCGGGCTGCGCGTCGAGGGCGACGCCGGCGAGGCCGCCCGCGACCGTCGCGACGAGGAGGCCGCGAAGGCCGCGCGCGTGCGCGCCGGCGAACTGCTCGAGCGCGCCCGCGCGACGGCCGAGTCGGGCTGGCGCACGGAGGCCGCGCAGCTCGCGTGGGCCGAGGCGGAGCATGCGCGTGCGCTCGGCGCCCCGTCCACCGAGCCGTGGGCTGCCGCGGCCGAAGCCTGGGACGAGCTGTCACGGCCGTACCAGGCGGCCTACTCCCGCTGGCGCGGGGCGGAGGCGCTCATGGCCGAGCGCGACCGCGACGGCGCCGCCCGCGCGGCCGCGGCGGCGCTGGCCGGCGCTCGCAAGCTCGGGAGCGCCTGGCTGGTCGAGGAGGTGGAGTCGCTCGCCGCCCGCGCGCGCCTCAACCTGGGCGAGGTCGGCGCACCGGCCAAGGCGACCTCCCCCCGCGAGGACGAGGATCCGTTCGGCCTCACCGCCCGGGAGCGCGACGTGCTCGCCCTGGTGGCCGGCGGTGCGACCAACCGCGAGATCGGCGAGCGCCTCCACATGGCCGAGAAGACGGCCAGCGTGCACGTCTCGCGCATCCTCTCGAAGCTGAACGTGCGCTCGCGCACCGAGGCCGCCGCGGTTGCGCACCGGCAGGGCCTGGTACCAAGCACCCGATGAGAGCACTCGTCACAGGCGCCACCGGCTTCGTGGGCGGCCGGCTGGCCGAAGCGCTCGCTGCTCGCGGGGCCGACGTCCGCTGCCTCGTGCGCGACCGCGGCCGTTCGCGCGACCTGGAGTCCGCCGGCCACGAGCTCCATCAGGGCGACGTGCTCGACGCGGGCAGCCTGCGCGGCGCCGGCGAGGGCGTGACCACCGCGTACTACCTCGTGCACTCGATGGGCCGCGGCACCGACCGCGCTGGCTTCGCCGAGCGCGAGCGCCGCGCGGCCGCGAACTTCGCCGAGATGGCCGCCGCGGAGGGGGTCGAGCGCGTCGTCTACCTCGGCGGGCTCGGCGACGAGCGCTCGGAGCACCTCCGCAGCCGCGCCGCCACGGCGGAGGCGCTCGCGGAGCACGGGCCGCCGCTCGTGTACTTCCGCGCCGCGATGGTGATCGGCGCGACCAGCGAGTCGTACCGCACCGTCCGATACCTCGTGGAGCGGCTGCCGGCCATGATCGCGCCGAGCTGGCTCCGCAACCGGACCCAGCCGATCGCCATCGACGACGTGCTCGAGTACCTAGTCCAGGCCGCGGAGCGCCCGGAGGCGGCCGGCCGCGAAATCCAGATCGGCGGCCCGGACGTCCTCACCTACTCGGAGCTACTCGACGTGATGGCGGAGGTGCTGGGCAAGCGCCGGAGGCCAAAGGTCCCGGTCCCGCTCCTGAGTCCGACGCTCTCGTCGCACTGGATCGGGCTGGTCACTCCGGTGGACGCCGGGGTGGCGCGGCCGCTGATCGAGAGCCTCGCCAGCGAGACGATCGTCACGAACCCGGAGCCCGCCCGGCTGTTCGACGTCGAGCTCATGAACACCCGCGATGCGCTCCGGCAGGCGCGCGCGGAGGAGGACGCGGGCTGATCGTCATGCTGTCCGCCCGTGCAGCTCCGCGCCAGGACGACATCGCTCGCGCTCGCCGAGGAGTTCGGCATCGCGCGCGGCTCACGCACCGCAAGCCCGGTGGTGCGGCTGGAGCTGGAGCACGAGGGCATCGTCGGGCTCGGTGAGGCCGCGCCCGTCCTCTACCACGACGAGTCAGCCGACTCCGCGCTCGAGTTTCTGACCTCTGCCGCGCCGGCCCTCGTGGGCGACGACCCGTTCGCGCTCGAGGCCATCGAGGAGCGGCTCGAGGACGTGGGCGGCGTCTCGGCGGGCAAGGCCGCCCTCGACGCCGCGCTCCACGACTGGATCGGCAAGCGGCTCGATGTGCCGCTGTGGCGGCTCCTCGGACTCTCGCCCGACGCGCCGCCCACCTCCTACACGATCGGGATCGACACGCTCGACGGCACCCGCGGCCGGGCGCGCCGCGCGGCGGACTTCAGGTCTCTCAAGGTGAAGGTCGGCGGCACGGAGGACCTGGCCCGCGTTGAGGCCGTGCGCGAGGAGTCCGGCGCGCCGCTGCGCGTGGACGCGAACGAAGGCTGGACGCTCGAGTCCGCGCGCGAGCTGATGCCAGAGCTGATACGGCTCGAGGTGGAGTTCGTCGAGCAGCCGTTCCCGGCGGACGACCTGGACTCGTTCCGCGGCCTGCGCGAGCTGAGCCCCCGGCTGCCGGTGGTGGTGGACGAGGGCTGCCATGACCTCACGGACGTGGCGCCGGCCGCCGAGTACGCCGACGGGATCAACGTGAAGCTCGCGAAGTCCGGCGGCGTCCGCGAGGCTGTGCGCATGATCCACGCGGCGCGCGCCCTGGGACTGCGAGTGATGCTCGGCTGCATGGTCGAGTCGCAGCTCGGCGTGGCGCCGGCCGCGGCGATCGCATCGCTGGCGGATTGGGTGGACCTGGACGGCCACCTGCTGCTCGCGGACGAGCCGTTCACCGGGCTGCGCTTCGAGGACGGCCGGGTGCTGCCGGGACCGGGCCCCGGGCTCGGAGTCTCGCCCGCGTGAGCGAGCGGCTCGCGATCTTCGCGGAGGGGCTGTTCGCGAAGCACACCGGCAAGACCGCCCACGGCGTGCTCCGCTACGGCACGCGCGAGGTCGTGGCCGTTATCGACTCGAGCTGCGCCGGCCGCACGGCGAACGAGGTGGAGCCGTTCGCCCTCCGCCCCGTGCCGATCGTCGCGACACTCGAAGAGGCGCTGGAGCGACGCGCCGACACCCTGCTGATCGGCGTGGCGCCGCCCGGCGGGAAGCTCGACCCGGCCTGGCGGCCCACTCTGCTCGCCGCGATCGAGGCCGGCCTATCGCTCGAGGCCGGGCTCCACACGCAGCTCAACGACGAACCGGAGCTGTGCGAGGCGGCGGAGCGGCACGGCGTGGAGCTCCGCGACCTGCGGAAGGTCCCGCTCGACCTGAGCGTGCCCCGGGGGCCGTACAGCCGGCCG
>DASQTS010000082.1:0-2964 GCA_035641775.1 Thermoleophilaceae bacterium | reverse complement strand
GGACATACAGCGGGTGCTCGGCGTCGAACGCCTCGGCCGGGCAGTCGTCCGACGCCGCCTCGATCGCCTCGTCGTAGAAGAGGTCGCGCCCCCCCTCCATCTCCACGTCGGCGCCCGTGTTCCGTACCACGACGACGGTCTGGATCGACGGCACCTCGCCCAGGAACTTGTCCACGGCCGGCTTGATGTCGGCCGCCTTGCCCTTGCGCCGCGCCTGGTCGACCGTGATCAGCGCCTTCGCCTCCGAGAACTCCATCCGCTCCTTCACCGCCTCCGGTGAGAAGCCGCCGAACACGACGTTGTGCGGCGCCCCGACGCGCGCGCAGGCGAGCATCGCCACCGCCACCTCGGGGATCATCGGGAGGTAGATGCCGACCACGTCGCCCGGCTCGATGCCGCGCTCCTTGAGCACGTTCGCCAGGCGCTTCGTGTCGCGCAGGAGCTCCTCGTAGGTGACGTCGCGCTCCTCGCCCTCCTCGCCGCGCCAGTGGAACGCCACGCGGTCGCCGCGCCCGGCGTCCACATGCCGGTCGAGGCACTGCGCCGAGGCGTTCAGCTTCCCGCCGACGAACCATTTGTAGAAGGGCGCCTCGGACTCGTCGAGCACCTGGTCCCACTTCTCGGACCAGTCGAGCGCCTCAGCCTGCTTGGCCCAGAAGGCCTCGGTATCCTGCGCGGCCTCGTCGTAGATCGACTCGTCCGAGATCAGGGCGCTGTCGCGGAACTCGGCCGGAGGCTCGAACAGCTCCTGGTCGAGTAGCTGCTCGAGCTCCTGTTCGACCTGCTCGGCGGACGCCTTCGTCGTGCCTTCCATCGCTCTCCCCTTCGTAGTCCCTTGGGCCAGTTGTACCGAAGGGACTACATGGGCGGGATCGTCGTCGTCATGGCCGCAGTGCGCGCACCCTCGCGGCGCCCGGTCAGCGTCAGCCCGGTGCCGACCTCGGCGCCCAGGCCGGTCTCCGCGCGGACGTAGAGCTCGTCGAACGTCCGCTCCGTGCGGCGCTCACGCACCAGCACCGTGCCCAGCCAACAGCCGATGAACCCGAGCGGGATCGAGATGATCCCCGGATTGGCGAGGTCATAGAACCCGAGGGCTCCGCCCTCTGAGTCTGGCCCCGGCCACACCGTCGGGCTGATGATCACGAGCGCGATCGACGAGAGCGTCCCGAAGAGCACGCCGGTCACCGCGCCGGACGTGTTGAACCGCCGCCACGTCAGCGCAAGCAGCAGCGCTGGGAAGATCGCGCTCGCCGCCACGGCGAACGCGAGGCCGACCATGAACGACACGTTGAGACCCTCGCCGCCGATCACCGCGATCGTGATGGCGATCGCGCCGATCGCGACAGCGGCGATCTTGGCGACCCAGACCTCCTCGCGCTCCGAGTCGCGGCCGTGCCGCACGATGTTCGACCACACGTCGTGGGCGACTGCCCCGGACGCGGAGATCACGAGCCCCGCCACCACGGCGAGGATGGTCGCGAAGGCGACCGCCGCAATGATGGCGAGGAAGAGGTCGCCGCCGACCGTGCCGGCGCCTCCGCCGACCTCTTCGGCAAGCAGCGGCGCGGCGAGGTTGCCACCAGTTCCGACGGCCTCCTCGGCTCCGCTTCCGAGGATCGCGCGCGCGCCGAAGCCGAGCGCGGTGGTCATCACGTAGAAGGCGCCGATCAGCACCACGGCACACATGACCGAGGACCGTGCCGCCTTCGCGTCGGGCACCGTGAAGAACCGCATCAGGATGTGCGGCAGTCCGGCCGTGCCGAGCACGAGCGCAAGTCCGAGCGAGACCGTGTCGATCGGGCTTGACAGGAACAGTCCCGGCTCGAGGTACTTCTGGCCCTCAGGCGAGTTCGCGCGCGCCTCGGTGAAGAGGTTGATCGGGTTCCAGCTGAGCTTGCCCAGCACGAAGAGGGTCAGCACCGTCGTCGCGGTCATGAGGAGGACCGCCTTGATGATCTGCACCCAGCTCGTCGCCAGCATGCCGCCGGCGACGATGTAGATGATCATGAACGCGCCGGTGATGATCACCGACAGGGCGAAGTCGATGCCCACGAGCGCCTGGATGAGCACACCCGCTCCGACCATCTGAGCGATCAGGTAGAAGCCTGCGACCGCCAGCGTGCCGAGCGCGGCGGCTGCGCGGGCCGGCTTTTGGTTCATCCGGAACGACAGGACGTCGGCAATCGTGTACTTGCCGGCGTTCCGCATGCGCTCGCCGAGCAGAAACAGCACGGTCAGGAACGCGACGAGGAAGCCGACGGAGTAGAGGAAGCCGTCGAAGCCGAACAGGAAGATGAGGCCCGCGATTCCTAGGAAGCTCGCGGCGGACATGTAGTCGCCGGCGATCGCGAAGCCATTTTGGACGCCAGTCAACCCGCGCCCAGCGGCCCAGAAGTCCGTCGCGTTCGCGACGCGCTTCGAGGCGAGGTACGTCACGAACAGCGTGATCGCTACGACGACCCCGAAGATCGACAGGGCCAGTTCGTTTACGTCAGCGGCGATGAAAGTCATCGACGCGTCACCCCCTCCTCCTCACTCGCAACCCCGGAGCCGGTCCGGTCGAAGCGCCCCTCGCGCCGCGCCGTCCCCGCCTGGCCGGCCGCCATCGCCTCGACGCTCTCGCGCGCGCGGGCGGCGAGCGGATCGAAGGTCTTGTCCGACTTGCGCAGATACCACGCCGCGAGTCCCCAGGTCATCAAGAACTGGCTCAGGGCGAGCACGTAGCCGACCGTCAGGCCGTCCGTCAGGAACTCCCGGCCCATGAACTCGGGCGCGTAGCCGGCGAGAATGATGAAGCCGAAGTACCACGCCAGGAAGAAGATCGTCGCCGGGACGACGAACGCCTTCTTTCGCTTGATCAGCTCGCGGAATTCCGGCGAGCGCTCAACCGCCTCCCAGTCGACCTCCGGGTGGTGGTCGGCGCCGTGGGCGCCGCCAGCGGGCGTCTGCGTCATAGTCGCACCC
>DASQTS010000081.1:0-2568 GCA_035641775.1 Thermoleophilaceae bacterium | reverse complement strand
GGCGACCTGTTCGGTCGAGAGCGTGGGCGGGCCCGCGTCAGGCACGCGCGGGGGTCTCCGGTAAGCGGGGGCCGCCGTAGGTCGCGAGTGCGTAGACGACCATCATGGCCAGCGTCACGCTGAGGATCGTCCACAGCGGCTTGTAGTAGATCCACGGCAGGAAGAGGATCGCGGCGACGCTGGCGGCGACGATCCCGACCCAGCGCGCCCATTGTGCGCCGCTGATCACGGCGAAGCCGGCGACGACGAGGACGATGCCGATTCCCAGCCAGAGCCAGCCCCACGATGCGAGGTCGTTTTCGAACAGGACGGTCTGCACCTCCTCGGACACCTCGTCGTCGTACTTGAACGCCCACAGGGCATCCAGGATCTTGAACGCTCCGCTAACCACGAGCACCGCGGCGGCAAACGACAGCCACCCGGCCGCGCGCGGTGTCATGACTCGGGCATCCCCAGTGAAATCGCTCACTCGTCCCTCCTAGGTCCGGCCTAGTCGGGCCTGGCAAGCCGGAACGGCGCCAGAGGACCAGGGCGACAATGACGCTCGCGCCCGCTCGGGTGGGTGGACGCCACCCGTAAGGGGGTGGAGCGTCGCGCTCCGCCGGCCGCGTCAGCCGCGCGGGCAACCGGGCGGCTGGGGGAGGACCACCCACTGCCACGGGCCGTGTGGCGTGAAGCGACCTTCGTCGGTATCCCGTAGCGGTGGAGACACGTACACTCACGGAGCGGAGGAGGTGAGGTGCCGAAGGAGGCCCGTCGAGAGTCTGGACGCCGGCTCGACCGGCCGGCGTCTCGGTTGCTCAGAGCGAAGCTTCGCCCGCCGGAGATGCCGGCGCATTACGTGCGTCGCCCGCGTTTGCTGCAGCTCCTCGACGAGGCGGTCAGCGCTCCGCTCACGCTGGTTGTCGCGCCGGCCGGGGTCGGGAAGACCGTGCTGGTGTCGAGTTGGGTAGCCGGGTCGACCGTGCCCGCGGCGTGGTTGTCCTTGAACGAGGCCGACCGGGAGGGGCGCCAGCTCTGGTCCGGTGTGATCGCGGCGCTCGAGACGCTGTGGCCGCGGTGCGGTGACGCGGCTCTCACCCTGCTGCGTCGCCCTGGTCCCATCGCCGGTGTCGTCGGTCAGCTGTTGGACGACCTCGACTCGGAAGCCGACTCACGGGGCGTCCTCGTCATCGATGACCTACACCTCGTCGATGACGATGATGCCGTGGCTTCGCTGGCGCTGTTCCTGCGGCACCTGCCGACCTGGCTCCACGTGATCCTGTTGTCGCGGCGCGAACCGAACCTGCCGCTCGATCGCCTACAGGGCCGTGGTCAGCTTCGCGAGGTCCGCTTTGCCGAGCTGAAGTTCTCGCACGGGGAAGCGTGCGAGATGCTGTCCCGGCTGGTGCCGACGCTGTCCGAGAACCAGATCAACACCATCGCAACGCACGCAGACGGGTGGGCGGCTGGCCTGCAGTTGGCCGGGCTCGCGGCGCGTTCCAGCCGCGCTCATGAGCCCGTCGAGGCTCCGGAGGTCAGCGGCGGTCTCCTGGTCGACGACTACGTATGGCGCGAGGTGCTCGCGGCCGAGGACATGGAGTTGGTCGATGCGCTGCTGGATGTCGCAGTAGCTGATCGGATCGATCCAAGCCTGGCCTCCGCGCTCATGGGCCGGGAGGATGCTGACAAGCTCCTGGCCCGTGCCGAGGCGCGCGGCCTCTTCGTCGCTCGCCTCGCTCCCGAAGGTTGGTTCAAGGTGCACTCGCTCGTCCGCTCGGTGCTGCTCGCCGAGCTCGGGAAGCGTTCCCCGACCCGGCTCACCGAGCAGCATGCTCGAGCCGCGCGATGGCTCGAGGACGCCGGGGAGGTTCCCGCCGCGCTCGAGCACTGGCTCCTGGCCGACCGACCCCGGGATGCGTTGCGCCTTCTCGCGGCCGAGCACGCCGAGCTGTACGACACCGGCCGCGAGGCGATCATCGAACGCACGATCGCTGGCCTCCCATCCGGGGTGGGCACCGCCGACGTCGAGTCCATGCTCGCATACGCGTGGTGCCACCTGCTGGTCGACCGACGCCGCTTCCTAGAGCTCGTCGACCGGGCGACGTGGTGGGCTGACCGGTCGCCCCCGAACGAGACCCTTCGGGCGCGTTTGACGCTGCTCCAGTCGATCGCCGCAACCCTGAATGGGGATTGGCTCG
Organism: Thermoleophilaceae bacterium; assembly: GCA_035641775.1. Classification (GTDB taxonomy): domain Bacteria; phylum Actinomycetota; class Thermoleophilia; order Solirubrobacterales; family Thermoleophilaceae; genus JACVRW01. Next base: position 388 of record DASQTS010000081.1, on the reverse strand, counting down.
AGGCCGAACCGCTGGCTGAGCGGGCGCTGCACGACCTGGGCGATGGGTGGTGGCGCGACCCCCTCGGGCGTTTCGGCTGGAACATGGTGGCCCGCACGTGGGCGCTGTCGGAGTCCTGGAGCAACAGGGGCGACGACGTTCGCTAAGCCGAACTCGCGTTGAGTCGCGACCCGGAACGCCGCCTGTCATTCGAGGGAACCAGAGCGCTGGGTGAAGCGCTCGCCGGCCGGCCCGCCGACGCCCTCCGCGTCGCCGCCGGCGTGCGCCGCGCCACGGAAGTCACCAATATGACAATCCTGAGAGTTGAGCTGGCCCTCGCCGAAGCGGTGGCGCACCGCGAGCTCGGCGATAGCAAACGGGCGCTGCCAGACCTGATAGCGCTCACCGA
>DASQTS010000080.1:0-7716 GCA_035641775.1 Thermoleophilaceae bacterium | reverse complement strand
CGTCGAGGTCGGGGACTCTGTCGCGTGGAACTTCCAGAACGACGGGCACACCTCGACGAGTGTCGCCCGGCAGGCCGAGCGCTGGGACTCCGGCAGCGTCGCCGCCGGCGGCGTGTACAGACACACTTTCACCCGTCCAGGTAGGTATCAGTACATCTGCATTCCTCACCAGACGTTTCCGATGAGGGGCGTGATCGAGGTGGGGACCGACACCGTGGCCGATTCGGTCGACAACTTCAGGTCGAAGCGCACTGGCAACCGCGTGAGGCTGAGCTTCCGGCTGAAGGAACAGGCGACCGTGCGCTACTCGCTTCGGGGCCCGACGCGCCGGACGGTCAGACTCGGCCGGCTCGCCGCCGGCGCGCGGAGCTTCACGGTGCGGCGGCTGCGGCGCGGCACGTACCGCGGCGTGCTCACCGCGGTCGACGACTTCGACAAGAGGAACATCAGCCGCAACTCCTTCGTCATCCGCTAGCCCCCGATGCGTCGGCTCGCCCTCCTCACGCTCGCACTGACACTCGCGGTCTGCGGCTCGGCGGCGGCGAGGGACCCGGGCCGATGGACGCTCGCGGGCTGGAGCTCCGTCTCGAACAACTACTGGCAGGGCGTGTCCTCGGCCGGCCCGGGGCAGCCGCTCTTCTTCACCGGCCCGGTCGAGGGCCTCCACCGAACGGCCCGCAACCTCCGCCAGACGGGCTCGGTCGGCTCCGTGATCCCGCCGTCCGTGAAGGCGGTCGAGGGCTACAACCACGTGGGCGACCCCGGGTTCCAGGGCGGCCGCGTGCTGCTGCCGCTGGAGTGCTACACGCCAGGCGGCCCGAACGGCGGCAACACCTGCGGCACGGGGTCGATCGGCGTAGCCGACCCGGCCATGCTCGGGTTCGAGTACTACGTCAAGCTCGACCCGGCCGAGATCCCGAAGGCGATGTGGGTCGAGGCGCAGGGCGATCTCCTGTGGACCTCCAGCGGACCCGACCTGTTGGCGTATCGCGCATCCGACGTCAGCGCCGGGAACGCGGCGCCGGGCGCCGCTCCAATCCGCGCGGTGCGGCGGCTGCCTGGAGCCGTGCCGCCGAGTGGGGTGACCGGCGCAGCGATCTACCGAGGCCGGCTGCTGCTCGCGGGCACGCAGGGAACCACGTACCAGGTGTGGTCGGTGGATACGGACACCGGCGCGCGCCGGCTCGAGCTCGAGCTGCCGCGGGTGCAGGGAGAGGCGGAAGGGCTGACCCAGATCCCATTGCTCGGCGGGCGGCTCCACTTCGTGGTCGCGCCGCTCGCGGCGAACCCCACGTTCGGGCCGAGCGTGGGCATGCTGCACTTCGCGACAGGACGCTGGGCGCGGCGGGGCCTTCGGGTAACCGTGCGCGCATCGCGCCAGAGCAGCAGGCGGCCGCGCGTGCATGCGCGTGTGACGAGGCGCGGGGTGCCGGTGGAGAACGCCGTCGTGACGGTTGCCGGCACGAGGACCACGACCAACGCGCGCGGCCGCGCGACCGTCAGGCCTTCTCTCGCCGTTCCGGGGACGTTCGCCGCGATGGCGCACAGGGGCCGGCGGCGCGGGCGCTCCAAGTTCGTGCGGCTGGGCGAGGCGCCCGCCGCGGCCGGGCCGTCACGCACGACGCCGGCGGGCTAGGCGCGCTCGATCTCGCCTAGGTGCTCGACGTTCGCCACGTCGTCGCCGTCCGTGCTCGGCTCCGCGTCGAACCAGCCCTCGAGGATCTCCTCGAGCAGCGGCTCGCTCGTCGTGCGGAGCGACAGCGCGAGCACGTTCGCGTCGTTCCACCTGCGCGCCCCGCGCGCGGTCTCGGCGTCCCCGCAGAGCGCGGCCCTGACGCCGTCCACCTTGTTCGCCGCGATCGACGCGCCGGTGCCGGTCCAGCAGCAGACGACCCCCTGGTCGGCGCGCCCGCCGGCCACGTCGCGCGCGGCGGCCTCACTCGCCCAGGCCCAGTCGTCGCGCTCCTCGTCGCTGAGCGCGCCGTGCACGATCGGGTCGTGGCCGCGTCGCCGCAGCTGCTCCACAACGGCCTCCGCCACACCGGTCCGCTCGTCCGCCGCAATTGAGATTCGCATTGGCCTCAGCCTAGTCTTGACGGCGTGCCGGAGCTGCCCGAAGTAGAGATCGCCGCACGCCGCCTGACGGCCGGCGTCGCGGGTGCGCGCGTGGAGTCTGCGCTCGCGCCCGGCCTCGTCGCGCTGAAGACGTTCGACCCGCCGCTCGACGCGCTCACCGGCCGCGAGGTCGCCGGCGTGCAGCGCATCGGCAAGATGCTCGCCGTCGAGGCGGGAGACCTCACCCTGCTCGTGCATCTGATGTCGGCCGGGCGCCTCCAGCTGTTCGACGCGCGCGCTTCGCTGCGCGACCGCGCCTCGCGCATCCTCGTGCGCCTCGAGGACGGGCGCGAGCTGAGGCTGCGCGAGTTCGGCACCCAGCAGCGCGCCTGGGCGAAGCTGCTCCCGTCGGACGCCGTCGGCTCGGACGAGGCCGTGGTCACGCTCGGCCCGGACGCGTATCCGCCACCGCGACTCGAGGAGTTCGCGAAGCTGCTCGACCAGCCGCGCCACCTGCACCCGCTGCTGCGCGACCAGCGCACGATTGCCGGGATCGGGCGGTCGTGGGTGGACGAGCTGCTCTGGACGGCGCGGCTCTCGCCCTTCCAGAAGGGCGCCGACCTGGACGGAGGCGAGCTCGAGGCGCTCCACTCCGCGTGCGAGGAGGTCCTCGGCGGCGCGCTCGCGCACTACGAGGACGTCGTCGGGGACGCTGTACCGGACAAGATGCCGATGCCCCTCCAGGTGCACCGCCGGGCGGGGGAGGACTGCCCGCGCTGCGGCGCCCGGATCGAGGCGATCCACTTCAAGGACTACGTCATGTGCTACTGCCCGGAGGAGCAGACGGGTGGACGAGTGCTGAAGGACCGTAGGCTGTCGAGGTTGCTGAAGTGACTCGACCGGCGCTCGTCAGCTCTGCCCCTTGAGCTTCCGCCAGCCGCCGGCCCGGTTGTTCGCGATGATCTGCTCGAACATCGCCTTCAGGGGCTTCGCCGGGACCCGTTGGCCCTCCCGGACCGCCACCGTGCGGGCCGTCTGGTTGTCGTGGCCGCCGGTGATGATGCCGTCCGGGTCCGGAACGATCGCGCCGTCGTAGAGGAATACGTTCACGTGATTCTTCGCGGCCAGTAGCGCGCAGATGTTTCCCTCGAGCACAAAGTAGGGCTGAACCCGCCGCTTGATCGTCTCCACGACCTCGGGGTCCGCCGCGTGCACGAGCTCCCGGACCTCCCGGCAGACCGCCTGCTGCCACTGCGGTAACGCGTCGATGTAGGCGTCCACACGCGGATCCTTCTCGTAGCTCATGGGGGCATCTTCCCTAGGATCACGCGGCAGTGGCTGTCGAGAAGGGAGACGACGCGCCGGACTTCGAGCTGCCCGAGCAGGTCATGAAGATCCTCGGCTCGGTGTGAGCTGGCTGCTCGTATCCCTCCTCGTGCTCGTCGCGGTGTACGCGGCGATGGTCGCCGTGCTGGTCGTGGGTGGCCGGCAGTGGGACATCCGGATGATCGCCCGGCTGGTGCCCTACTGCGCCATCCTGTTCAAGCGGCTGCTCGCCGACCCGCGCGTGGCCACGCGCTGGAAGGTGGCGTCGGCGTTCGCGCTCGTGTACCTGGCGCTTCCCTTCGACCTCGTGCCGGACTTCATTCCGATCGCCGGCCAGCTCGACGACGCGATCCTCGTGGCGCTCGTGCTCCGCGGCCTGCTCAGGAGTGCGGGGCCGGCGCTGGTGCGGCTGCACTGGCCCGGGCCGGCGGCGCTGCTGATTCCGCTCGCGCGGCTCGCGGGCTCTGCTCCGGGGGTGCCCGGTGCAGCGCCACGCCGGCGATGACGAGCGCGACACCCGCGACTTCGGTGAGCGAGGGCACCTGCGCAAGGACCGCGACGCCAATCACCGTGGCCGTCGCGGGCAGCAGCGAGACCAGCAGCGCGTAGGTCGCGCGCGGCAGCCGCCGCATCGCGAGCTGGTCCGACACGTACGGCACCACCGACGAGCACACGCCCACACCCGCGCCTGCGAGCAGCGCGACCGGGTCGCCCAGCGCGGGCACGACCTCCCAGCCCCCGAGCGGCGTGACGAAGACGGCGGCGGCGAGCATCGAGATCGCGAGGCCGTCGATGCCGCTGAGCTCCTCGTGCCGGGCGACCCTGTGCGCGAGCACGATGTACACGGCGAACAGCACCGCGTTGCCGAAGGCGAGCGCTACGCCGAGCGGCTCGCCCTCCAGCCGGACTCCGGTGAGCAGGTAGACGCCCGGCACGGCGAGCACCAGCGCCAGGCCGTTCCGCGGCGTGCGGGCGCCGAGCGCGGCCAGCGCGATCACCGGCAGGAACTCGATCGCCGCCACCGTCCCGAGCGGAAGCCGATCGATGGCGAGGTAGAAGCAGGCGTTCATGACGGCGAGCACCGCGCCCCACCCCAGAAGCAGCCGCCGGGCTTCGCGGTCGAGGCGCGCGAACGCCCGCCACGGACGGCGCCAGAGCGCGAACACCAGCGCCGCTGAGGCGATCCGCAGCCACGCCACGCCGAGCACGTCGACGCGTGCGAACAGCAGGACGGCGAACGCCGGGCCGAGGTAGTGGAAGACGGCGCTGACGACGAACCAGAGGTGGGGAGGGGCCCTGTCCGCGATGACCGAAAGGTTCGTCGCCTGCTTGCGGCCCGTACATGGCGAGTCGACGGTATTCTCAGCTGAATGGCTTCGAATGATCCGCTCGACCCCACGAATCGCCTTCTCATCGCCGAGCTGCAGCAGAACGGGCGGCTGTCGGTCGCGGAGCTGGGCCGCCGCGTCGGGCTGTCGTCGCCCGCGGTGGCCGAGCGGCTCAGTCGGCTGGAGGCGAGCGGCACGATCACCGGCTACCGCGCCGAGGTCGACCCGCGCGCGGTCGGGCTGCCGCTCAGTGCGATCATCCGCGTCCGGCCCTCGCCGGGCCAGATTGCGAACGTCGCCGACCTGGCCCGGGAGACGCCCGAGGTCGTGGAGTGCCACCGCGTGACGGGCGAGGACTGCTACGTCATGCGCGCGCACGTGCGCGACGTGCTGCACCTCGAGGAGGTGATCGACCGCTTCACCGTGCTCGGTCAGACAACGACGTCGATCATGCAGTCCTCGCCGGTGCCCGGCCGGCCGATCGCGCTCAGTTGACGGTGAGCGTGCCCTCCATGCCGGCGTCCTTGTGGTTGCCGACCGGGCAGTAGAACTCGTACTCACCCGCCTTCAGGTCCGCGCTCGCCTCCGAGACGCCGCCCTTCATGACGGTGTCGCCCGCCACCTCCACGCCGTTCCCTTCGATCTCCACGGCGTGGGGGAGGTCCGACGGGTTGTCCATCACGATCATTACCTTGCCCGCCTTCGCGGTCAGCGAGCTCTTGTCGAACTTGAGCGCGCCGCCCGGGTCGGCCGCGATCTCCAGCGTCTCGCCCCCGGCGGAGCCGGCCTCCATCTCGCCGCCGGTCGTTGCCTGCTCCGCGGAGTCGGTGCCGCCCGACCCGGACGAACCTGAGTCGTCGTCGTCATCGCCGCAGGCCGCGAGCGGCAGGGCGAGTGACAGGACCAGGGCGATGAGGGCGAAGGAGCGCATGAACCGGTCTACGCAGCGGCTCTGGGCCGAGTTCAGTACTTGAGCTCGCCGCGCATCACTTCGGCGCCACGTTCCCCGCCGCTCGAGCGGCGCGTGATCACGACCAGGTGGTACTCGCCCGGCCACACCGCGGCGGTGAGATCGGCCGCGGTCGTCCCGTTGCCCCGTGCGTGGAAGCTGCCGCCGTTGATCCAGCGACCGTCCTCGCGCACGCACCAGAGCTCGTACGCCCCGCGGCGCAGGCTGTCGGCTCGGATGCGCACTCGGGTGCCGGCGTCCACCGCGGCAGCCCACGCCACCGCCTGGCCGCCCCGGCCCTCGAGCTCGGCTCGCGCGTAGGCACTGTCGTCGTCGCCCGGCCAGGCCACCACGAGCGCTGCCACCAGCGCCACCACCAGCGCGGCCGCCGCGGCCAGCGGCCGCCATCCCGGCCGCCTTCGCGGCCGCCGCCCGGGTGGGTCTGTCGCCTCCGCACGTTCGCGGACGAAGCGGTCGAGTACCGCGTCCTCCAGTTCCGGCCGCGGCGTGGCCACCGGCTCGTCGGCGTGGACCTGGTCCAGCAGGCCCGGGAGGCCGGCGAGCGTCCGCTCCTCGGCGGCGCAGCGCGCGCAGCTCTCCAGGTGGCCGCGCATCTCATCCATCTCGGCCGGCTCGAGCGCGCCGAGCACATAGGGACCGATCAGCTCGCCGTGGCTGCGGCAGCCACTCATCGCTCGACCTCCATCTCGTCGAGGATCAGCCGCAGGTGCCGCAGCGCGTACGAGGTGCGGCTCTTGACGGTTCCGAGCGGCACGCCGGTCCGCTCCGCGATCTCGCGCATGGTCAGGCCGCCGTAGTGAGCCAGCCGGATAACGTCACGGTGAGCCGGCGACAGCCGTGCCAGCGCCGCGCTCACCTGCCACCGGAGCACGGCTTGGTCGAGCGACGCATCGAGCTCCGCGGCGGCCTCCTCGGCCGTCCTGTCCTCGGCGCGCTTCGGCCGCGCGGCTGCACGCCTGTGCGCGTCGACGATGCGGTTGCGGGCGATCGCGTACAGCCATGTGCGCACGCTGGCGCGGCGGCCGTCGTAACGCTCGGCGTGGCGCCACAGCTGCGCGAACACGTCCTGCACGACCTCCTCGGCCAGCTCGCGGTCGCCGAGGGCGCTCATCGCGAACCCGAACAGCTCGCCGGAGTAGCGCCGGTACAGCTCGCGCAGCTCGTCGCCGCTGCGGTCGAACGGAAGCCGCTCGACGAGAGTCGCGTCAGTCGACGCCATGCCTCAAGCTATACGCGATCGGGCTCGGGCCGGTTCGCCTGCAGGAGCACGAGCGCGAAGCCGAGTGTCTCGCGGCCTCCCGGCAGAGCGAGCCGCTTGCGGGCGGCCTCGGCGCGACCGTGCAGCTCGGGCAGCCCCGAGCGCTCGGAGTTCAGGATCAGCCGCCACTCGTAGCGGTCCCAGTCCTGGTCGCTCGCCACCGAGGCGTGCACCGGCACGAGGCCGGCCTCCTCGGCGGCGCGCAAGAGGCCGCCGTAATCGGGCAGCTCGTGCGCGCTCGCGCCGCCGAGCGCGTCGAGGTAGTCATCGCTCGGCGCTCGCCGCCAGTAGCCCTCGCCGAGCAGCACCTGTCCGCCGGGAGCGGTCAGCTCCCGGAGCCTGTCGAGCGCGTCCGGGAAGCCGCCCAGGGCGTGGCTCGAGGCGATGCAGACGACGAGGTCGAAGGGCCCGTCGGGCGGCGTGTCGCGGAGCTCGAGGCGCGTGCCCTCGACGAGAGCGGGGTCCGAGTCATATCCCGTGCCGCGCACCTCCCAGCGTTCCGACACTCGCCGGAAGATCTCCCCGCGCCCGGCGGCCACGTCCAGGACGGTGGCTCCGGGAGCCAGGTCCAGAAGCTCGATGGCCTCGTCGAGGGCCCGCTCGGAAAGCGGGTTCCAGAGCCCAAGATCGCCATGGGCGATGCGGGAGGCCTCGGCGCGATCCATCGCCGCAACGTACCGTTCGCGTCGTGGCGACCATCGGCGAGTCCTTCGAGTCCTTCTTCGACGCGGTCGACTCGTTCTTCTCGAACCTCGCCTCCGTGCGGCTGGTGCCGCTGC
>DASQTS010000079.1:0-3566 GCA_035641775.1 Thermoleophilaceae bacterium | reverse complement strand
GCCGACCAACGCCACGTTGCGGATCCTCTTCGGCGATTCGTGCGCCATCAGACTCCCTTCTCCCTCGAGGTGCGAGGGAGTGAGACTACTCCGAAAGGAAGGCTGCGCAGCGGGCACCGCCCGCTGCTTGCCTCACTGCAGAGCGGCTTCGAGCGAGTCGTAGACGGGGGCGGCCGTGTGGACCTCCGTGAGCTCGAGCACGCGCCTGAGCGGCGAGTCCGGCGGCATCGCGATGCGGAGCTCCTGGCGCCGCCGCCGGAGCCGCCGGGAGAGGTCGAACAGCACCTCGATGGCGGCGGAGTCGAGGTAGCGGCAGCCGGCGATGTCGAGCACGAGGCCGGACGCCTCGTTCGGCATGGAGGCGAGCAGCTGCTCCCGGACATAGGTGGCATTCGACATGTCGACCTCGCCGGAGAGCCGGGCCACCAGGCGGTCGTCGCGGCGCTCGACGACGATCTCGGCCGGAGAGGTCATGCGGCCCGCTCGGCGCCCACGCGCCGGCGCATCGTCACGGAAGTGCCGCGGTCGTGGCGCTCGACGCTCACCTCGTCCATCAGCTCCTCGATGATGCTCAGCCCGCGCCCACGGTGCTCGCCGCGCTTGGCGCGCCAACTGCCGAAGTCGCGAACGGTCGCCACGACCTCGTCGCCGTCAAAGGTGACATCGACCTCGTAGGTGGCGTCGCCTGGTCCGTAGGCGTGCTCGATGGCGTTGCCCGCGGCTTCGCAGATCGTGAGCGTGAGCTCGTAGTGCTCGGTGTCCGAGGCGCCCGTGCCGTGGAGGAAGCGGGCGAGCCGCCGACGCAGGCGTGCGAGCGAGCCCGGCTCCGCGGGCAGGGTCAGGCTGATCCGGCCGGCCGCCACCGTCAGCGGACGCACCGCGAGGATCGCCACGTCGTCGCCCAGCTCGCCCTCGCCGAGCACGGAGCCGAGCACCCGCTCGCAGAGGCCGCTGAGCTCCTCGTCGGCCGGGCCCACGGCCGCGGCCAGCTGCTGGAGCCGCTCGTCGAGCGGAGTGTCGCGGCGCTCCACCAGCCCGTCGGTGTAGAGCAGCAGCGCCGAGCCGGGCTCGATCACCGCGGTCTCCTCGCGGAACACGGCCGGGTCCGCCGCTCCGATCGGGACCGAGCGCCCGCCTTCGAGGAAGCGCGGCCCGTCGGGCCCGATCACGAGCGGCGGAGGATGACCGGCCGCGCTGAAGGTGACCTCGCCCGTCTCGCGGTCGAGCACGAGGTAGAGCACCGTCGCCATGACCTGCTCGACGCCGCTCATGACGAGCCGGTTGATCCGGGCCACCACCTCGGCGGGCGACGCCTCGACCATCCCGTACGCGCGGAACGCGTTGCGGAGCTGGCCCATCGACGCGGCGGCGCGGAGCCCGTGGCCCGCGACGTCGCCCACGACGAGCGCCACGCGGCCGTCCGGGCGCTCCAGCACGTCGTACCAGTCGCCGCCGATGGCCGCCCCGCGCGTGCCGGGCAGGTAGCGCGCCGCCATCTCCACGCCCTCGATCGGGGGCAGCCGCTCGGGCAGCAGGCTGCGCTGGAGCGTCTCGGCGATCGTGTGCTCCTGCCTGTAGATCTCGAGCAGGCGCCCCTCCATGGTCTTCCGCTCGTGGATGTCGATGGCGGTGCCGACGTAGCCCACGAACCGGCCCCCCACGTAGCGCGGAACGCCGCGATCCGAGATCCAGCGGTAGCTCCCCGAGCGGTGATGCAGCCGGTACTCACGCTCCCACGGGCGCCGCTCGGCGAGCGCCTCCTCCCAGGTCGAGAGGGTGAGCTCGGTGTCCTCGGGGTGCACCCCGAGGTTCCAGCTCTCCCCCATCTCCTCCTCGAACGACGTGCCGGTGAAGCGCAGCCAGCCCTCGTTCACGAACGTCACGAGGCCGGCCTCGTCGGTGGTCCAGATCATCGCCGGGGCGGTGTCGGCCAGCTCGCGGAAGCCCGCCTCCGACTGGCGCAGCGCCTCCTCCATCGTCCGGCGCTCGTGGATGTCCGTGGCGGTGCCCACATATCCCACGAACTCGCCTGCCGCGTAGCGCGGCGTGCCGAGCTCGAGCACCCAGCGGTAGTCGCCCGAGGGGGCGTGTCTCAGGCGGTACTCGCAGCGGAACTCGTCGCGCCCGCGCGACGCCTCGTTCCATGCTTCGCGCAGGGGCCCGCGGTCGTCGGGATGCGCGCTCTCGCCGAATGACCCGCCCCCGCCGGTGAAGCGGTTCCAGCCCTCGTTCACGAACGTCACGTCGCCCTCGGCGTCCGTCATCCACATCAGCGCCGGCGTCGTGTCGGCCAGCTCGCGGAAGCGTGCTTCGCTGTCGGTCACGAGATCGTCGTGCCGCGCGCGGCCGAGCGCCGCGCCGAGCAGGTCGGCCGCCGCTTGGAGGAAGGCCTCGTCCTCGGCAGCGAAGCGTCCGTCCTCGCGCGCATGCGCCTCGACCATCCCGAAGGCCCGCCCGCCCGTCCTTATCTCTGCGGATACGACGCTCCCGCTTTCGAGGTCGCCCGCCAGGCGGCCCGGCTCCGGCGGCAGCACTCCACCGAGCACGCCCGGCGGCAGCCCGGCACCCGCCAGCGCGAGTAGACCGCGGCCGTCGCGCGTGCGCTCGAGGATCGCGAGTTGGTCGGCGCCGAGCTCGCGCGCGAGCATGACGGCCGCGTCGCGGAGCAGTCCCTCGGGCGGGGTGCCGGCGAGGGCCCGGCGGCCCAGCTCTGCCAACGTCTTCTGGCGGCCGAGCATCTCTCGCCGCCCCGGTGCTAGTCGGCTTCGCCCAGGGGATCGCCCTGGAGCCGTGACTTCAGTCGCAGCACCGCCTTGGTGTGCAGCTGCGAGACGCGCGATTCGGTGACGCCCAGCACCTCCCCGATCTCGCGCAGAGTCAGGTTCTCGTAGTAGTAGAGGGCCACGACGAGCTTCTCCCGCTCCGGCAGGCGCGCGATCGCGTCCGCCAGGCGGTCCTTCATCTCCGTCGTGTCCATCTCCGTGGCCGGGTCGAGCGCCTGGGGATCCTGGATGGTGTCGAGCAGGGAGACCTGGTCGCCCGATGCGTCGGAGACCGTCCAGAGCTCGTCGAGCGCCACCACCGAGGAGTTGGAGATGCGCACGAGCGACTCCTGGAACTCCTCCACCGACACCTCGAGCATGTCGGCCATCTCCTGGTCGGTGGGCGCACGGTGCAGCTCGTGCTCGAGCTTGGCGTTGGCGCGCTCGATCTCGCGGGCCTTGGTGCGCACCGAGCGCGGCACCCAGTCGAGCGAGCGGAGCTCGTCGATGATCGAGCCCTTGATGCGCGTGATGGCGAAGGTCTCGAACTTGATCTCGCGCTCGGGCTCGAAGCGCTCGATCGCGGAGATGAGGCCGAGCAGGCCGTACGAGATGAGGTCGGCCTCCTCCACGTGGGAGGGCAGTCCGCTGGACATCCGGCCGGCTACGTACTTGACGAGGGGCGCGTACGCGAGCACGAGGCGCTCGCGGGCCTTCTCGTCACGCTCCTCCTTGTAGCGGCGCCAGAGGTCCCGGAGCTCGATCGCCTTGAGGTTGGTCTCCATTTGGGTCTTAGGTCACGCG
>DASQTS010000078.1:0-4738 GCA_035641775.1 Thermoleophilaceae bacterium | reverse complement strand
ACCGCATGCGCGGTGCGCGGCGTGGCGCCCTAGGGGCAGCGAGTGCAAACGGCAGGCGGACGAGAGGCGGCCGAGCCGCCGCTTGGTGGCAGCCACCCGGTTTCCTCCCGTCCTTGGAGCCAGGCCGGGCGAACCTAATGCCCTAAAGCCAGCGACTCCTACTCTCGCCTGTATCCGGCCCGGTGGCTGCCAAACGTTGGGTCGTACTTGCCCGGGTGCAGGGCGCTGAATGCACCGGCGAAGAAGACGAGTGGGTCTTTGATCGGCGTGGTGTGCAGGTGGTCGACGTGGCCTATGACGATCCAGTGGTCGCCTGCGGGGTGCTGGCCAACGATTTGGCATTCGAGGGTGGCGAGGGCATCGGTCAGGAGCGGTGTGCCGTGGGCTCCGGGCTGCCAGTCGAGGCCGGCGAAGCGGTCCGCGCCGGCAGGTGTGGCGCGGATCGCGAATTGCTCGTGCTGTTGTCCCAGGACGTTCACGCCGAAACGCCCCGTCCGTCGCATGCGCTGCCAGGTGAGCGAGCTACGGGAGGGGCAGAACGACACCAGGGGCGGCTCGAGCGAGACGGACGTGAGCGAGTTGACGATCAGACCGGCCGGCTCGCCGTCGGGTGCCGCGGTGACGAAGGCGACGCCGGTGGCGAACCTGCCGAGTGCCTCGCGGAACGCAAGCGGGTCCGAGCCCGGCGCGGACTGGGTGGGGGCTGGTGCTCGTGCTGGGTGGGCCATCTCAGTGGAGCGGGGGTTGTTCGCCGAGGGCCACTTGGGCGAGGTAGTCGTAGGCGCGGTTCGCGCCGAGTGGGTGCATGAAGGAGCCGGCCTTCACGTCGCGGTAGGCGCGGGCGAGCGGGCTGCCGTTGACGTAGCCGGCGCCGCCGGAGAGCGCGAGCGCGCGCTCAACGGTGCGGGCGGCGGCCTCGCCGACGAACGCCTTGGCGGCCTGGGCCTCGGCGAACAGCGCGGCGAGCTCCTCGGCGTCGCCGTCGGAGGCGGGGTTGGCGGCGCGGTGCTCGTCGATCAGCCAGGCGGCGCGGGACAGCACGCCGCGCGCGGCAGCCAGGTCAACGACGTTGTCGGCCACCTGCGTGCGCGGGCGCGCATCGCCGTTGATACGCCCGGCGAGCCCACGGCGGGCGACCTGGTCGGCCTGCTCGGCAATGCCGAGCGAGGCGGAGGCGTGGAACAGCCCGGACACCAGGTTGCGCTCGATGTACGGCAGCCAGTCGCCGGCCCGAAAGCCGCCGCGCACGCCGGCTTCGGGCAGCTCCACGCCCTCGAGCGAGACCGAGTTGCTGCCGGAGGCGCGCATGCCGAGCGCGTCCCAGTCGTTGTGCACTACCACGCCCGGCGCGTCGGTGGGCACCATCGCGTACGCGTAACGCTCGACCCCCTCGCCGTCGGCATAGCTGACCGCCACGTACAGATCGGTGGCGGCCGGGGACATCGTGCAGAACAGCTTCCGCCCGTCGATCCGCCAGCCCGACTCGGTGCGCGTGGCGCGCGTGCCCGGCCGCGTCAGGTCCTGGCCGCGCTCCGAGATAGCGGCGGCCAGCACGACGCCGTCGCGGGCTATCTGCTCGAGCGACGAGGCGAAGCCGCCAGCGCGGCGCTCATTTCCGGCGGCGAGCGCGACCTGGCGGCGGCGCTCCATGTTGAGCACGGCGACCAGATGCATGTTCACGCCGATCGCGACCGAGGCGTCGCCGCGCGCCAGCCGACTCGAAGCCACGACCAGATCATGCGCGGACGAGACGCCCAGCCCACCCAGCTCATTAGGCACGGGCGCCGCGAAGTAGCCGGCCGCCCTCAGCGCATCGATCGCCTCGAACGGATAGCTGCCATCGCGGTCGTGCTCCGCCGCGCGCGCGGCGAGCCCCTCGCAGAGCTCCTCCGCGATCGCCACCAGTCGGGCGCCGGCATCAGTATGGGCTGTCAGTTCGATCGGCATGGCGGCATCTCCAATCCGCTCGGCTTGCCCCGCGGCAGGGGCGGGAGCCCCGGCCGCGGGTCTGCATGCGAGCCTCAGTCGGTGATGACCTCGACGGCGACGGGCACGCCGTTCGTGACCATGTCGTAGACGGCCGACCGCTTCGTGGCCCGCTCAACGACCTCGCGGAGCCTCTCCTCTGGCGCGTTGCCGGTGACGCGGAACGACACCGCGATGCGCTCGAACCCGTTGCGCGGCTCGTCGTCCACACCGAGCGCACCGCGCACGTCCATCTCGCCCGTCAGCGTCGACTCGACGGACGTCAGCTCCACCTTGCGCGCCGCCGCCACGTAGACGATCGACGTCGTCAGGCAGGCCGCCAGCGCGTGCAGCAGGTACTCGGCCGGGTTGGGACCCTCGTCGGCGCCGAGCAGGATCGCCGGCTCGCCGGCGTCGAGCACGAACGCCTCGCCGCGGCTGGTGTCCTCCCCGCCCGCGGCGTAGAAATCCCTGATCGTCGAGCGGTTGTGGGAGCCGTCGATCCAGCGGTTGATGGCACGGAACCGAAACTTCGCCAGCTCCGGCTGCGCCTTGATCAGATCCAGCGTGGCGAACATCTTCTCGGTATCCACGCCGTTACGAATCGTGTCTGCGGCAATGCTCACTTCAAGACCTCCTCGGTCTTTTTGTGGGGTTGGTTGACTCTCCTGCCGAGCCGCTCGCGCGGCCTCGGCGCACCACCCAAAGTGGGCGGGGGATATGGCGGAATGCACCTATGAGCGGCAGCCGGCCAGCGCGGAGCGGGGGCCGGCTGCCGCGTCGTCCGCCACGGGCCGGGCCGCTTACGAGGTGACCTTGGCGCAGATCGCCCAGGCGTAGACGGTGACCGCGGTGCTGCTGTTGTTGATGAAATAGGCCCTCCAACCGGTCCCGTCGTCCAGGGGCGCGCTCGTGTTGACGTACACGTTGGCGTTGTCGACGCTCGCGCCGCCGCCTAGCGCTTTCTTGCCGGCCGGGCAGCGGACATACCCGCCGCCGGCCGAATCGCTCGCGACAGGTATCCCTGGCGAATTGACGCTGTACTCCAAGCCGCTGATCCCGCTCGGTCCCGCGGGTCCTGCCGGTCCCTGCGGCCCGGTCGCGCCGGTGTCGCCCTTCAGGCCGGTATCGCCCTTCGGCCCGGTCGCGCCGGTGTCGCCCTTCAGGCCGGTATCGCCCTTCGGCCCCTGCGGACCCGCGGGGCCTTGCCGGCCGACCAGCGAGCTGACCGCCGTCGCGGTCAGCTTGCTCGTGCCGAGCGAGCGGTTCTTGACGTCCCTGCCGGTGATCGTCCCGTCTTTGATGTTCTTGCCCGTGACCGTGACCGCCGCGTAGGCGCTGCCGCCGAGCGCAGCGAACAGCGCCAGGTAGGCGACGGCGGTGCCGTGCCGGCGCAATAGCCGCTTGGGTATGGATCGCATCCGATTGCCCTCGTTGGGTGTTTGCATGACCCTGCTGACGGAGGCCGTCGCGAAAGGACTCACCGGATGAGGGTTTGCATCCTTTTGGGTGGGGGTCCGTCTTGGTTGGTATGACGAACTCCTCAGCCTTTGGGGCGACATCGGTATCGGCTTCCTCGTGATCGCCGCGCTCGGAGCCGTGGCGGTCCCACTCACCGCGCGCAACTACCGGAGCGCCTACAGTTGACCGAGGAGAGATCGATGAACGAGCAGACCGAGAGCGCTCCCGCTCCGCCGCCGAGTGAGACGAGCGTGTCCTGCTGCGCTGCGGAGGTCCAGGCGAGCTGCTGCGAGCCATCGGAGAAGGCGGGCTGCTGCGGCGACGTGACCGCCTCCGGGAGCTGCGGATGTCAGTGACCACATCCGACGCGGCAGCGGACGTGCTCTGGACAGATTTCTGCGAGCGTCTGCGCGGCTTCATCGGCAGGCGGATCGCCGACCAGCACGCCGCCGACGACGTCGCCCAGGAGGTACTGCTACGGCTACACCGCAGCATGGGCGACCTGCGCGCCGAGGACCGGCTCGACGCCTTCGCCTACCGCATCGCGCGCAACGCCATCATCGACCACTACCGCTCGCGCGCCAGCGCCAAGGAGACGCCCGCCCGACCCGACGACCTCGCCACCCGCATCGACGCGGACTGCGACACCGGCCAGGATCCCGGCGCGGACGGGCCCCGGCAGGAACTCGCCAGCTGCCTCGCGCCGCTGATCCGCCAGCTGCCCGAGCCATACCGCGAGGCGCTCACACTCACCGACCTCGGCAAGCTCTCCCAGGTCGAAGCCGCCGAAGTCGCGGGACTCTCCGTCCCGGGCATGAAGGCGCGCGTACAACGCGCCCGCACCAAGGTGCACGAACTGCTCACCGGCTGTTGCGCCGTGGCCCTGGACCAGAGCCGACACATCACCGACGTGCAGCGCACAGCGCCATGCGCCTGCCCACCCGAAATGCCTACCTGAACACGCGCTCGACGCAGGACGCCGAGCAGCTCGAGACGCCGAGTCAGCCCGCCCAAGGCGAACACGCGAATCTGCTCCTCCGGGGGGTGAGATTCGAACCCACGGTCCCCCCCAAGTGGGGCAACGGCTTTCGAGCCCGCGCCGTTCAACCGCTCCGGGACCCATCCGAGCCACCCCGATGAGGGGCGCTTGTGCCGGGTCAGCCGGTGATCGTGATCCGCAGCGAAGCTGTCGAGCGATTGCCGGTCCGATCTGTCGCCCTCGCTCGCACCGGGAGGCGCAGCTTGCGCGTCCCGCGGCAACGGGACGGCCAAACCAGCAGAGCGCCGGTCAGCCCCGCGGGGCGGAGCGCGC
>DASQTS010000077.1:0-3314 GCA_035641775.1 Thermoleophilaceae bacterium | reverse complement strand
ACGGGGCCCTCGCGCGGCGGGCCGCCTGCCGCGGCCAGCAGCGCCACGTCGCACGGCGCCCGTTCGAGCGTTTCAACGAGCTCCGCGGACAACGCCGCGCCTGGGCAGTCGGTCACGAGCAGGTCCACGCCGTCCTGCTGTGCAAGGCGCGCGACGTCCGCGCCACGGTCGGGCGACGAGAAGGCAGCCGTCCGGGCAGGAATGCCGCGCGCCAGCAACTCGCTCCTCTGCGCCGCGACCGCGGCCGTGGCGGCTTCGAGGTCGGCCGCCGGGACGACCGCGACGACGATCAGCTCGTGCTGCGGCTCGCCGCCCGCGAGCGACTCGGCGAGCCGGAGCAGGTCGCCGAGCGCATCTATCGCGGTCGGCGCCACGAGCACGGCGCGCTCGGACCGGGCCATCGACCGCGGAGGCCGGCGTTCCTCCGCTTCGGGCGGGAGCTCCAGGCTCGGGTCGTGCCGCAGGATCGCCTGCTCGAGCTCCC
Organism: Thermoleophilaceae bacterium; assembly: GCA_035641775.1. GTDB lineage: Bacteria > Actinomycetota > Thermoleophilia > Solirubrobacterales > Thermoleophilaceae > JACVRW01. The sequence continues at coordinate 2,830 of DASQTS010000077.1, read as the reverse complement.
TGAGCTGCCCGCTCGGCTCGAGCCCGAGCTCCTCCGCGAGCTCGCGCCGCGCCGTCCGGTAGGCCTCGAGCGCCTCGGCCTGACGGGAGGACCGGTACAGCGCGAGCATGAGCTCGTAACGCAGCCCCTCTCGGAGCGGATGGCGCGCCACCAGCGCCTCGAGCTCGCCGACCAGCTGCGTGTGACGCCCGCGCGCCAGGTCCGCGGCGATCCGCTCCTCGAGCGCTGCGAGCCGCATCTCCTCGAGGCGGGCGATCTCCGGCTGCGCGAATCCCTCGTAGGCGAGATCGGCGAGCGGTGGGCCACGCCAGAGGGCGAGCGCTTCCGTCAGCTTGTCGGCCGCAACGGCCGGGGCGGCTCTTGCAGCCTCGGCCGTGAGCTGCTCGAAGCGCGCCACGTCCAGCTCATCCGGCTCCACCTGAAGCAGGTAGCCACCCGGATGCGTCACGAGCCGCGCCTTGCCGAGCTGCTTGCGCAGCCGCGCCACGTAGACCTGAATCGTCTTGCGCGCGCGTAGCGGCGGTGCGGCTCCCCAGATCTGATCGACAAGGCCATCGGTGGTGACGAGCTCGTTCGCGTGCATCAGGAGGATCGCCAGCACGGAGCGCTGCTTGACTCCGCCAAGCGCGATGGCGCGGTCATTCTCGGACACCTCCACGGGTCCAAGCAGCCGGAAGTCCATCGGGCGCGCTAGAGCTCGTCGCGCAGGTCGAACGCGGCGTCGGAGAGCTCGTCCACGATTGGCTTCTTGAAGAAGCCGGGGTTAACGCACTCGAAGGCCTCCGTGTAGCCGTCGTACGCGCGGTCCACGGAGGAGCGGCACTGCGGCAGCGGCAGGCCGGACATCTTCACCCCGCCGAAGCCGTGACGGGTGCGCTCGGCCTGCTGGAAGAGCTCCTGGTCGATCTCGCCGCGGAAGACCTTGTTCATGCAGCCCATGAAGCGGCGGCCGGTCTCCTCGTCGTCGTACAGGTAGAGGAACTGGCAGCCCGACGCTATGCAGCCCGCGGGGTGCACCACCCTGTCGCAGAACGAGCAGCACTGCCGGCACTCGTGCAGCTCGTTGGCCGTGCGTGCTGGGACGGATGGCACCCGGCCAGTGTAGAGCGGGCCGACCCGCTAAGCGACCAGACGGAAGGCGCCTGTCAAACCGGCCAGCTCGGCGCGGCACGCGCCGTCGGCCGAGACTCGCCAGTCGGGGCCGAGCAGCAGCCGCCGCGCCCCCACAGCGAGCAGCAGCTCGTGGTCGCCGCGGTGATGGCTCACGACCTCCCTCAGGTCCTCCAGGAAGCTCTCGGGCACGCCCGGCGAGACCTCGATCGTGACGCGGCGGACGACCGGCTCGGGCGGAGGGAGCTCGCTCGCCGCCTCGACCTCCTCGGGCGTCGGCTCGAACGCCTCGACGTCCTGGGCGATCAGCTTGATCTCGCCCTCCTCCTTCTTGTCCACGCGCCCGCGCACGAGGACGAGCTTGTCCACGTCGACCTTGTCGGCGTTCGCGGCGTAAGCGGAGTTGAACACCAGCATCTCGACCTGCCCCTCGAGGTCGTCGAGCGTGGCGAACATCATCGGGTCGCCCTTCTTCGTGCGGATCCGCTTGCACTCGACGATCATCCCGCCGACGGTCACCCACTCCTGGTCCTTCTTCTTTTCGCCCAGCTCGGCGAGCGAGCAGTCGACCTTCGCCCGCAGCGCCGGGCGCACCTCCTTCAGCGGGTGGCTCGACAGGAACAGCCCGAGCGTCTCCTTCTCCCACTCGTTTAGCTGCTTGCGGTCGTCCGGCAGCGGCATGATCGGCGGGTCGTGGTGCGCCGCGGCGTCCTCCGTGCCGCCGTCGTCCAGATCGAAGAACGACGACTGGCCGCTCTTCGCGTCGTCCTGCGCCTGCTGGCCGGCCGACTGCGCGCGCGGCAGCGCCTCCATCATCCCCGTGCGCGTGCCAGGCAGCGAGTCGAACGCGCCGCACTTCACGAGCGAATCGCTCGCCTTCTTGTTCACCGCCTGGCAGTCCACGCGGCGGCAGAAGTCCCACACCGACGTGAACGGCCCGTCCTGCTCGCGCGCCTCGACGATCGCCGCCACGGCCTGGTACCCGAGCCCCTTCACGGCGTCGAGCCCGAAGCGGATGTTGCCGTCCACGACCTTGAAGTCGTGCCCCGACTCGTTGACATCCGGCGGCAGCACGTCGATGCCCATGTCCTCGCACTGCGCGACGAAGAACGGGACCTTGTCCTTCGTGGACATGACCGACGAGATCAGCGCGGCCATGTACTCGGCCGGGTAATTCGCCTTGAGCCAGGCCGTCCGGTAGGAGATCAGCGCGTAGCACGCGGCATGGCTGCGGTTGAAGGAGTAGTCGGCCGCGGCCTCGTTGACGGACCACAGCTCCGCGATCACCGCCTCGGCGGTGCCAGTGGCGCGCGCCCCCTCGAAGAAGCGGTCCTTCAGCGCCGCCATCCGGTCGCGCTGCTTCTTGCCGATCGCCTTGCGGAGGTCGTCCGCCTCGGGACCCGAGAAGCCGGCGATCGACTTCGCGATCTGCATCGACTGCTCCTGGTACAGGATCACCCCGCGCGAGGACTCCGTGATCTCCCGCAGCCGGTCGTCGGCGTAGTGGATCGCCTCGGGCGTGCGCTTGTTGCGCGCGTACGTGTCGATGTACCGCATCGCGCCCGGCCGGTAGAGCGCGACGAGCGCGACGAGGTCGTTGAACTCGTCCGGCCTGACCTTGCGGAGCGCGTCGCGCATGCCGTCCGACTCGAACTGGAAGACGCCCACCGAGCTCCCGCGCGCGAGCATCTCGTACGTCTTCGCGTCGTCGAGCGGCAGC
>DASQTS010000076.1:0-6237 GCA_035641775.1 Thermoleophilaceae bacterium | reverse complement strand
CGCCACCTGTCGTGGGCGCGGCCCCCGATCCGACTCGATGACAGCGGGCCGAGGACGTTCTGGCGAAGTACCGATCGGCTCGAGCACGAGTCTGTCGAACGGCGAGGTGCTGGAAACAGACGGCGTCTTGTTGTTACACGGCGCCGATCTCAGAAGGTCGCTGTTCGCATTCGCCACGACCCGCTCATGCCGCCGTCTGCAGCCGAGCGGCGAGTCGGCCCGGGAGCTTCCATGCCCAATCGCCGAGCTCAGGTAGGGCTCGATGACACCGAAGTCATTTCATCGCCGACGACGACGCTGGGCTCTGCGGACTCGAACAGCCTGTCGAGCCCTGGATTGTCGATCTGCGCAGCGAGCGAACGGGCGACGTCGAGCGCGCCGGGTTCTCCGAGACGAGCTCGGTAGACGGTGGCCCGCAGGAGGAGCTCGCGGATCCCCCGGCGCGCCGCAATCGCCTCCAACTCGTCGATCCACCGCGCGGCGGCTCCAGCGCGGTGTTCGACCGCGACGGAGCAGAGCGCATCGAGCCCGTACGCCTCGATCCAGCGGTATGTATCGGGCAGACGCCGGCACAACTTCGGCGCGTCGACGAGCAGCTCGAGAGCGCGAGGAAGGTCGCCGCGCGCCGCCGCAGCGAGTCCGAGCCCCCGCAGCGCGATGCTCTCCCAGCACGGATCGCCCACCTGGCAACCGAGGGCGAACGCGTGCTCGAACCGCCCTTCTGCTGAGGCGACGTCGCCGAGCATGAGGTCGATCTCACCGCGAAACGACTCCGGCCATGGCACGAACGCCGTCATGCCTCGCGAATCGGCCTCCTGCAGGGCCTGGTCGAGGTGGTGGACCGCGTCCTCAATCTCTCCCCGCATGAGGTGGAAGCGGCCCAGCAGAGTGAGCGCCTGCCCCAACGGCTGGCCCGAGCCCAGTCGCCTCGCGCGCGTGAGAGCCGAGCGCAGCAGTTCTCCGGCCGCCGCGTAGTCCCCGATGTCGTGCCGGCAGGCGCCCCGAATCAGGTCGACCCAGGCGAGCTCCTCGTCGTTGGGGGCGGCGAGCTCGGCGGTGTTGGTCAGCGCCTCCTCGGCTCGTTCGTAGTGCGCACGTAGGAACTGGACCCAGCTGATCTCGCGCCATCCCGTCCCGGCGACGTCGAACCGCCCAACATGCTCGGCGAGCGTCGTCCCTTCGTGCAGTGCGGCGGCGCCTTCCTCGTCGGTGCCGCGGGCAGAGTGGACGAGCGCGCCCCCGAGCGTGACCAGCGCCTCCGAGAGGAGCTCGCGATCGCCGACGGTTCGAGCGGCTGCGACGGCGGCGCGCAGACGGTGGAGACCGGCTTCGACCGCACCGGCAGCGAGCGCCGCCTCTCCGGCCTCGACCTGCGCCTGCACGGTCGCTCGTCCCGAGACGTGAGCCGCAGCCGCCACCTCGGAGGCGACAGCCGCCGTGCGAAGCGCAGCGGTCGGCTCGATGCCCAGCTCGCGTCTGAAGAGCTCGGTGCATGCCTCGACGTGACGCGCCGCGGCCTCGGGATCGCCGGCGACGCGCAAGCAACGGACGAGCAGAACATGGGCGTTCTCCTCGTAAGGGTTGAGCCCGACGAGCTCCGCGGCGTGATGCGCCGCGCCGGCGGCCTCACCTCGCGCGAGCAGCGCGAGCGCGGCCTCATGGAGCACCGCGCTCGTCGTTCCCGCGACGTGACGGCGCTCGCTCTCGAGCCACATCTCGAAGCCGGGGCTGGAGCGAAACGCGAGCCCCTCCAGCAACCCGTGGCCGAGTCCGGGTAGCGCGATCGCTTCCATCCAGGATCCCCTGCTGAGGACATCGACGTCGACGTACGTTCCGGGCGGCAACGCCAGCCGCAGTGGATCGCCGCCGAGCTCGGCCTCCTCACCCAGCCGGCGGCGCAGGGCCGAGAGAGTCCAGCGCAGCGCCCCGAGGGGATCGTCGGCCTCCGAAAAGAGCAGGCTCGCCACCCGCTCCCGGGACGGAGGGACCCTGCTCCGAAGGAGGTACGTCAGCAAGCCCCACGCCTTGTGGCCGCGCGGGTTCTCCACCAGGGTTCCCGCCACTTCCATCCTCGGAGGTCCCAGCAGATGGACGCTCAGCCCCACGTCCAGCTTTCCGCCGTCACACGCCCCGTCACACGCCCAACTGTGACCGTCCTGCTCGTCGAGTGCAACAACGCACGTCGAGAAAGGGAGCACAAGGATGCGTAGGTCGATCACGCTTGCGTTCGCGGTCGCGATCGGAAGTCTCGTATCAGCGGCGGCGGCCGACGCGGCGCACTTCTCGGCCTGGGCGCCGGCCCAGAAGATCGACGAGATCGCGGCCAACAGCTCGGAGTTGAACACTCCGTCGCTCGATGGCTGCCCGATCCAGGCGCCGGACGGACTCAGCCTGTACATGGCATCGAACCGGCCAGGCGGATACGGGGGGCTCGATATCTGGGTGGCCCGTCGGATGAGCTCGGACGCCCCCTTCGGGGCCCCCGAGAACCTCGGGGAACCGATCAACTCAGCGGCGGACGACTTCTGCCCCACGCCTGTTCGCGCCGACGGCCTGTTCTTCGTGAGCCGCAGGACGACGGCCGAGAGCTGCGGGCTGGGCGACATCTACTTCACGCGCTTGAACCCTGTCCAGGGTTGGGCGCCCCCGAGCCACCTGGCATGCGCTCCCGAAGGCCCCAACAGCGACCTCGACGAGCAGGGCCCGTCCTACGTGGAGGCCGACGGGCGAGCGCTGCTCTACTTCTCGCGGAGCTCGGCGAGCGTCCCTGGCGACATCTACGTCGGCGAGCAGCTCGCAGACGCGAGCTTCGGCCCGGCGTCGCCGGTGGTGGAGCTGAACAGCGCCGCCAACGACATCCAGCCGAACGTGCGCAAGGACGGGCTGGAGGTCGTGTTCTCCTCGAACCATGCCTACCCGGGCGCACAGGGCGGCCAGGACGTGTACGTCTCGACGCGCCCTAGCGTCGATGCTCCCTGGTCGGTGCCGGTCAACCTCGGCACCGCTGTCAATACATCCGCCGGCGAGACGCGACCCTCTCTCTCCTGGGACGCGCGGACACTGCTCTTCGGGCGGGCGCCCGGGCCCGAAGGGATGTCCGACATCTACGTCGCCACCCGCGACAGGCTCACCGGAGCAGAGGCGTGATCGCCACCTGAACGGCTTGCGGCTGGTCGACAGGTTGGCGGAGCTGAGAACCAAGGCCTCGTCGACCTGTACGACCGTGCCTACCGCGGCGAAGCCGTGACCGGAGACCGCATCAGGGTCGCGGTGGTCATCCCGGGCGCCGACGAACAGCAGATGTTCCTCTCGGAGAGTGACCCGCGCGCCCCATCGGCAAGCCGCCGCGAGTATGTCCGCCCGTTGACCCCCGAAATTCGCTCCATGCGTACCTCCTGGAACTTTTCAGCTCGAGGGTGCCACTTGCAGGAGGGCGGCGACGCGAGGGTCGCAGCGAGGATAAGGATCTGCTGTGCGACCGTGCCGGGTTTGCTGGAGATGTCGACGTTGACACCAGCAGCTCGTGCCATATGGGCAAGAAGAACGAGGGCAAGGCGATCTTCGCCGTTGCCCACGCCCTCATCGTGATCATCTGGCACCCAACCACGTGGCCTACGACGAACTCGGCGGGGACTACTTCGAACGCCGCCACGCCGCTGCCGGGACTCGCCGCCACGTCAACGCGCTGCGACGCCTCGGCCACGAGGTCTCCATCACCACAAGCAGCCTGAACGGACCCGGCATCGGGCTCCGCCCGAGCGGGGCTGCCGCCCCGCACCCGGCGCTCGCCCACGCGCTCGATTTTCACGTGGGACGACGGCCTGGAGGTCCTCGTGACAACGAGCTCCGTCCCTCGACGCTCGGTCCTCGTGGCCATCCCTTCGCCCGGCCAAGCGAACACTCGTTCGGTGTCGGAGGACCGACACGTACATTACGGACACGGCCCATCCCCAGGTCAGCGGTGATTCTGCTTGCCGCATGAGGATCAATGCCGCTGACGGACAGGACGTCGGCCCAGGGGGTTCTCATCGGCCTTCCACTGCAGCCAGGTCGACTGCGGGTGCTCGGCGACGTGCTGGCGTACCACCTGCTTGAGCGGCCCTTGAGCACGTGCCACGCCGTCCTCCTTTAGTGCGAACCGCTGCCGTTCGGAAACCAGCCACCGGTGCCGGGTACGGTCACTGGTGGCCCGACGAGACTTCAGGGGGCGAGTTGGCCGTAGCCGCCTCTTCCAGCGGAACCCCACGCCTTCCCGGTCTGGACGATGTGGTCGAGGTCGCAGCCGGCCGGTACCGCCTCGGCGAGCCGGGTGAGGAGCGCGAGGTGGACGTCGGGGCGGTACTGGTGGGGCGCTACCCGGTCACCAACGCGCAGCTGGGGGGGTTCGTCGAGGCCAACGGCGAGCGCGTCGCCTTTGACGTCGCCCGGCGGGCCCACGATCCGCAACTCGCCGACCACCCGGCGACGGGCCTCACGTTCGCCGAGGCGGAGGCGTTCTGCGCGTGGGCGACGGCGGAACTGGCACGCCCGGTGCGGCTGCCCACCGGCGGCGAGTGGGAGGCGGCGGCCCGCGGCCACGATGCCCGGCCGTGGCCGTGGGGCCACACGTTCGATCCCGAACGCTGCGCCTGCGCCGAGAGCGGCGTCGGCCGGACCGTGCCGGTGGCGTCGCACCCCTCGGGCGCGAGCCCTTGCCGCGCCGAGCAGCTCGCCGGGAACGTGTGGGAGTGGGTCGCCGACCCGCCCGTCGAGGGCTGGCGCGCCGTGCGCGGCGGTTCGTACCTCGACCACGAGTGGGGGTTGCGGGCGAGCCGGTCGCTCCCCGCCGACCCGGCGCGGGCCACGCCCACCACCGGCTTTCGCATCGCAATCGACCCCGACCGCTGCACTCCGAGGAGGTGACGCCGTGCCTGCCGATACCCGACCGGACGAGGCCACAATCGTCGACGCCCTGGGCGACGTGTACGACCCATGCTGCGCCGAGCGCGGCCTCAGCGTTGTTGACATGGGACTCGTAGAGGGCGTCCACATCGAGGGTTCCAGTGTCCGCGTCGAACTCGTGCTGACGACCGGCTGGTGCCCGTTCGTCGCCTCGCTGTCCGCCACGATCCCCGATCGCCTGCGCCAGCTTCGCGGCGTCGAGAACGTCGAGGTGAACGTGCTATGGGACCCGGTCTGGACCAGCGATCGTCTGTCGCCGAAGGCCCGCGCCGAGCTCTCGATGCCTCTCCAACAGCTCATCCCCTACCGCGAGGGACGCCTCGCCCGGACCGCCGAAGGAGCGTGATCGATCATGACGACCACCGACACCGCCGAAACCGCGGCGCCGCGCCAGCGCGCCGTGCCCGCCTTCGTCTTTGACTCGGTCTGCCACATCTTCAACTTCGACAAGCGCAACGCCATCGGGCCTCCGGGCGAGCTGTTCGACGAGCACCTCTACGCCTTCCACACCCTGCTCACCCGCCAGGGGGAGCCGGTGCTGTCCCGCGACGAGTTTTTCCGCGAATGGTCAGTGGAGGAGATCTACCACATGGTCATCGAGGCATCGGACACCGACATGATCGTCGCCCAGCCGTTGCCGCTCACCGACCTGTTCCGCGACGGGCTGTCGCCGTGGGAGAAGTGCGCCGAGATGGCCCGCCAGCACCCGGACCGGGCCGTGTTCTGGGGGTCGGTGAATCCGCTCGAGGGCAAGCGGGCGCTCGACCTGATGGAGGTCCAGGTCAAGGAGCACGGGGCGAAGGCGTTCAAGTTCTACAACGTCCGCTACGACTACGGGCAGCCGTTCCCGTGGCGGATGGACGACCCACGTGTCGCCTTCCCGGTGTTCGAAAAGGCGCAGGAACTAGGGGTCAACCTGATCGGCGTGCACAAGGGCGTGCCGCTCGGCCCGCAGCCCATCGAGCACACGCGGACCTTCGACATGGACGGGGCGGCGGCCAACTTCCCCGACATCAACTTCATCATCTTCCATGTAGGGCTGCCCTGGCTCGACGAGGTTCTGTGGCAGATCGTGCGGTTCCCCAACCTCTACGCCTCGATTGCCGCGACCGTGAACTTCATCGCCCGTCAGCCGCGGGTGTTCGCCGAGACGCTCGGCAAGATGATGTGGTGGTGCGGGGAGGACAAGATCATCTATGGCGGTGAGTCGCCGATCTGGCACCCGCAGTGGGCGCTCGAGGAGTTCTGGAACTTCGAGCTTCCCCAGGACATCGTCGAGGAACGGGGCTACCCGCC
>DASQTS010000075.1:0-8637 GCA_035641775.1 Thermoleophilaceae bacterium | reverse complement strand
GCCGCCGGCGAGGCGCGCACGGCGCGGATGAAGTTCCATGCCGCGCGGCTTCTCGTGCACGAGCTCCAGACGGAGCTCGCACGGCCGCGCCGCTCGGCGGCGGTGCGCAGGCGCGCCGAGCGCCGGCTCGAGCGCCGCCTGGCGCGCGTGCGCGCCGTGGTGGCCGGCCGCCGGGCCGCCCTGCTCTGGCACCGCGCCCTCGCTAACTGGCAGCGCGCCGGCGCCGCCGAGCACGCCGCCGCTGCGAGCGAGCTTAGGCTGCGGATCGCGGGCTAGGGCCGCGGCCGGCGGACGGGGATCCGCACGCCGCGCTCGCCGGGGCTTCGCGGCATCAGCGCCCGCGAGGGCGGCTCGTAGGGCACGAGCTCGTACTTGAACGAGCGGCGCACGCGCTCGAGCTCCTTGTGGAGCTCCTCCTGCACGCGCTGCGCGTGCCGCTCGAGGTTGCGCATGCGGCGGCGCATCCGCTCGATCTCCTCCTCCAACTCGAAGACGCGCTCTACGCCGGCGAGGTTCATGCCGAGCTCGCTCGTCAGCTCCTGGATACGGCGGAGGCGGTCGACGTCCTGCTGCGAATACAGGCGCGTGTTCTTCGGCGAACGGTTCGGCGTGATCAGCCCGCGCGTCTCATAGATGCGCAGGGTCTGCGGATGCATCCCGGCCAGCTCGGCGGCCACCGAGATCATGTAGACCCCCTGTTCACGGTCCGGCGAGTCGGCCATCGCGCCTACCTGCTCCGCGAGAGCAGGCGCTCGCGCGGGTTGCCGTTGATCACCGTCGCCAGCTCGTCGACGACCTCCGCCTGCTCCTTCGAGAGCGAGCTCGGCACGTCGATCTGGAGGCGGTAGTGCATGTCGCCGCGGCCGCGGCCGCCGAGCTTCGGCGGGCCCTCACCTCGCAGGCGCTGCAGGGTCCCGTGCTGCGTGCCAGGGGGAACGCGGATGCGCTTGGTCGCGGACAGCGTGGGCACCTCGATCGTCGCCCCGCGGATGGCCTCCGGGATCGTGATCGGCACCTCGACCTCGAGGTTGTCGCCCCTGCGCTTGAAGATTGGCGACTCGGCCACGTGGGTGACCACATAGACGTCGCCCGGAGGTCCACCTCGTGGTCCCACCTCGCCCTTCCCGCTCAGCCTCACCCGAGACCCGTCACGGACACCGGCCGGAATGTTCACCGCATACCGCTTGACCTGACGCGTCTGTCCCGAACCTCGGCACGTCGAGCACGGATCCGTGATCTCGGTTCCGGTTCCGTGGCACTGCCGGCACGGCTGTGAGATCGAGAAGAGACCCTGCGACTCCGCCTCCACGCCGCGTCCGTGGCAGCGGCTGCAGACGCGCGGCATCGTTCCCGGCTTCGCTCCGGTGCCTCGGCAGGTGGGGCAGGGAGCGGCGAGCGGCACGGTGACCGAGACCTGCCCGCCCTCCATCGCCTGCTCGAACGAGATGTGAACGTCCGTCTCGAGGTCACGCCCTCGCTCAGGACGTGGCGCTCGCGCGCCGCCGCCTCCTCCGAAGAGGTCCGAGAGGATGTCGCCGAACCCGCCGAAGCCGCCCGTGCCGGCGGCGCCGCCGCCGGGGAAGCCGCCGCCGAAGATGCCGTCCCCCGAGTCGTACTGCTTGCGCTTATCGGGGTCGGACAGCACGGCGTAGGCCGCCTGCACCTCCTTGAAGTGCTCCTCGGCGGTCTTGTCGCCGTGGTTCGTGTCCGGGTGGTACTGGCGCGCGAGCTTGCGGTACGCCTTCTTGATCTCGTCGTCCGAGGCCTTCCGGTCCACGCCCAGCGTCTTGTACGGGTCCCTCACGGCCGCCATCTAGCCCGACACCACCACCCGGGCGGGACGAAGGATGGTGCCGTTCGTCCGGTAACCCTTCTCGACGACGTCCAAGACCAGACCCGCCTCGCCCTCCTCCCTCACGGAGAGGGCCTCGTGCTCGGCAGGATCGAACTTCTCTCCGGCCGGGTCGAACTGCTCGACACCATTGCGCTCGAGTACGGCGATGAGCTCCGAGTGCACCAGTCGCACACCTTCGGCCAGGTGCTGCTCACCCTCCTCCGCTGAGGCCAGCGCCCTCTCAAGGTTGTCGACCACGGGCAGGAGCTCACGGACAAGACCGCCCTTCGCCCGCTCGCCCGCGGCGGCCGCCTCACGTGCAGCGCGCTTCCGATAGTTCTCGAAGTCGGCCTGGATCCGTTGAGCGAGCGCGAGGTAGTCCTCGGGCTCCTCGACGATTCGCTCTTCCTCGTTTGCGGGGTCCTCTTCGCCCGAGGGCTCGCCCGCCTCGTCGCGTGACGTGACGGGCTCGTCCTCGGGCGCGACCGGAGTCTCCTCCGTCACGAGCGCTCCTCGCCGCCGTCGACCACCTCGGCGTCGACGACCTCCTCCTCGTCGGCGTCGGCGCTCGCGCCCTCGCCGTCCGCGGAGGCGCCGTTCGCCGCCGCCTGCTGCTGAGCCGCCGCGTACATCTGCTCCGACACCTTGTGGAAGGCGGTCTGGAGCGAGTCGGTCTTCTGCCGCAGCAGCTCGACGTCGTCGGACTCGAGGTTGTCGCGGACGTCCTTGATCGCCGCCTCGATCTCCTCCTTCGAGGACGAGTCGAGCGAGTCGCCCATCTCCGTCACCTGGCGCTCGGCCTGGTAGGCGGCGTTCTCGGCGCCGTTCCGCGCCTCGACGATCTCGCGCTGGCGACGGTCGTCCTCGGCGTGAGCCTCGGCGTCCTTCACCATCCGCTCGACCTCCTCCTCGGCGAGGCCCGAGCCGGCCTTGATCTCGATCTTCTGCTCCTTGCCGGTGCCGAGGTCCTTGGCGCCCACCGCGAGGATGCCGTTCGCGTCGATGTCGAACGTCACCTCGATCTGCGGGACGCCGCGCGGCGCCGGCGGGATGCCCGTGAGCTGGAACTTGCCGAGCGACTTGTTGTACGCGGCCATCTCACGCTCGCCCTGAAGCACGTGGACCTCGACGCTCGGCTGGTTGTCCTCGGCCGTGGAAAAGATCTCCGACTTCTTCGTCGGGATCGTGGTGTTGCGCTCGATCAGCTTCGTCATGACGCCGCCCTTGGTCTCGATGCCGAGGGTGAGCGGGGTCACGTCGAGCAGGAGGACGTCCTTCACGTCGCCGGCCAGCACGCCCGCCTGGATGGCGGCGCCCACGGCCACGACCTCGTCCGGGTTGACGCCGCGGTGCGGGTCCTTCCCGGTGAGCTCCTTCACCTTCTCCTGGACGGCCGGCATACGCGTCATGCCGCCCACGAGCACCACGTGGTCGATGCCGGCGCCGCCCTCGACGCCCGCGTCGGCGAGCGCCTGCTTCGTCGGGCCGACGACGCGGTCAATCAGCTCGGCGGTCAGCTCGTTCAGCTTCGAGCGGGTGATCCGCTGGTTCAGGTGCTTCGGGACCGAGTCCACCGCCGTGATGAACGGCAGGTTGATCTGCGTCTCCTGCGCGGAGCTCAGCTCGGTCTTGGCCTTCTCGCCCTCCTGATAGAGGCGCTGGAGGGCCATCTTGTCGGCCGACAGGTCCACGCCCTCGGCCTTCTTGAACTCGGAGACGAGCCAGTCGACGATCGCCTTGTCGAAGTTGTCGCCGCCCAGGTGGTTGTCACCCGCGGTCGACTTGACCTCGAACACGCCGTCGCCGATCTCGAGCACCGACACGTCGAACGTGCCGCCGCCGAGGTCGAAGACGAGGATCGTCTGGTCGTCCTCCTTGTCGAGCCCGTAGGCGAGTGAGGCCGCCGTCGGCTCGTTGATGATGCGCTGGACGTCGAGGCCCGCGACCTTGCCGGCGTCCTTGGTCGCCTGGCGCTGGTCGTCGTTGAAGTAGGCCGGGACGGTGATCACCGCGCTGTCCACGGTGTCGCCCAGGTACGCCTCGGCGTCGGCCTTCAGCTTCTGGAGAATCATGGCGCTGATCTCCGGCGGCGCGTACTCCTTGCCGCCGGCCTTGACGCGCGCGTCGCCGTTCGGGCCAGGAATGACCTCGAACGGGACGATCTTCTCCTCCTCCTTGACCTCGGCCTCCTTGCGCCCCATGAAGCGCTTGATCGAGAAGACCGTGTTCTCGGGGTTGGTCACTGCCTGCCGCTTGGCGGGCGCGCCCACGAGGCGCTCGCCGCCATCCGTGAACGCGACGACCGAGGGGGTCGTGCGCGCACCCTCGGCGTTCTCGATCACGGTGGGCTCGCCGCCCTCGAGAACGGCCATGCACGAGTTGGTCGTGCCCAGATCGATGCCGATCGTCTTGCCCATCCGTACTTCTCCTTGGTCGAGTCGAAAGAAATCTAAGCGGAAGTATGGCAGATGTTCGAAGCTTTGCCTCGTCGATTAGGATGCCGCAGCCGGATGCTTCGCCGCCTCATCACGCCGCTCGCGCTCGTCGCCCTGCTGGGGCTCGCGGCGTGCGGCGACGACGACGAGAGCGGCGGGGGCGGCGGCTCGACAGCGGCCGACACGCAGACGACGCCTCCGCCCACGCCCGACGAGACGCTCAGCGACACGAGCACGAAGCCGGTCATCCCGCGTCCAACCGGCTCGCCGCCGCGCAGGCTCGTCGTCGAGGACATCGTCAAGGGCAAGGGCCCCGCCGCAGGGAACGGCAGCACCGTCGTGGTGCACTACGTGGGCGTGAACTTCTCGAATGGCTTCGAGTTCGACGCGTCGTGGGACTCGGGCTCGCCGTTCCCGGTGCAGCTCGGCAGCGGCAGCGTGATCGAGGGCTGGGAGAAGGGCCTGGTCGGGATTCGGAAGGGCGGCCGGCGCATGCTCACGATCCCGCCGGAGATGGGCTACGGCGCCGAGGGCTATCCGCCCGACATCCCCCCGAACGAGACGCTCGTCTTCGTCGTCGACGCGGTGGCCGTGAAGTAAGTCGCTCCGCAGCGGGCACCGCCCGCTGCATGCGCAAGGCGCCGGGCTAGCCCTCGGGCAGCGGCCGCGGCGGCCGGAAGCGCGGCACGATCTCGACGGCGACGATCGCGGCCATGATCAGCCCGGCGCCGAGCCAGCCTGTCGCCGTCAGGCGCTCGTCGTTCAGGAGCCAGCCGAACAGCCCGGCGAAGGCCGGCTCGGACGCGAGGATGAGCGCGGTGCGCGCCGGCGGCGCGTGCTGCTGCGCGAACGACTGGACGAAGAACCCGAGCGCGCTCGCGATCAGCGACGTCACGATCAGAGCCGACCACACTGTGCTCCCCTCCGGCGCCTCCAGGTCGCCCGCCGCGGCACCGATCGCCAACGACACGAGCCCGACGACGCCCAGCTGGACAGCGAGCAGGGCACCCACGTCGTGGCTCCGGACCGCCCGCGCCGTCGCGAGGATGTGAGCCGCGAGCGCGAGCGCGCACAGGAACACGAGGCCGTCGCCGCGCAGGTCGAAGTCGTCACTGCCGCCGGACAGGAGCCAGAGGCCAACCATGGCGACCCCGGCGGCGGCCCAAACAATCGCCGGCACGTGCTGCCTCAGGAACAGCGCACCGAGCACCGGCGTGAGCACGACGAAGAGCCCGGTGATGAAGCCCGTGTTCGACGCTGTCGTCTCCTCCAGGCCGAGCGTCTGGAAGACGTAGCCGCCGGTGAGGAACACGCCCATCAGCAATCCCGCCCGCCAGCCGTCCGCGGACAGCTCGCGCAGCCGGCGGTGGAACACCACGGCCACTATCAGCGCCGCAGGAATGAAGCGATAGGCGAGAAAGGCCATCGTCGGGAGCTCGCGGATCGCGTCCTGCACCATCACGAACGTCAGGCCCCAGACGGCGGCGATGGCGATCAGAGCGAGCTCCGAGACCCGTTGAAGGCTCAAGACACCCGCCGCTTGCCCTCGGGGCACATCCGCAGGAGCGGGCAGCGCCGGCAGGCGGGGTTGCGCGCCGTGCACGTCCGGCGGCCGTGCCGGATCAGGAGCACGTGGATCTCGTACGCGTCCTCCGGGGGGACGAGCCGCAGCATTTCGTCGTGTGCCTGCTCGAGGCTCGTCTTCGGCGGCCACAGCCCGAGCCGCGTGCCGACGCGGTAGACGTGCGTGTCCACGGGCACGTCAGGACGGCCGTACGAGAAGAGCAGCACGCACGCAGCTGTCTTGCGGCCCACGCCGGGCAGGTCGCACAGATAGTCGCGCGCCTCGGCGAGCGGCGCCTCCTCCATCCACTCGAGGCTGTCGTCGCCGATCGCCCCGAGGATCTGCTTGATCCGGACCGCCTTCGTGGGCGCGAGGCCGCCCGGCCGGATCGCCTCCTCGATTTCCTCGATCGGGGCGTCGCGGACCTCCTCCCAGGACGCGAAGCGGTCGCGCAGGCGGCCGTAGGCGACGTCGCGGTTGCGGTCGTTCGTGTTCTGGGAGAGCACCGTGAGAACGAGCTCGTCGATCGGCGCGCGGTGTGCGTGCAGCACGGGTCGGCCGTACTCCCTCCGGAGCCGTTCGCGGATCGCGCGGAGCTTGCGCCGGTCGGCCATCGATCGCGTGATGGTATGAACCGCGCCCGTGGAGATCGCCGAGCGCACCATCCAGGTCGCCGGCCTGGACGTGCTCGTGCGCCAGGCGGGCGACGCGTCGATCCTCTACCTGCACGGCGTCCCGACGCACTCCTGCGAGTGGGTCCCCTTCCTCGAGCGCTTCGGCGGGATCGCCCCCGACCTTCCCGGCTTCGGCCGCTCCGCGAAGCCGGCCGGCTTCGACTACTCGATCGCCGGCTACGACGCCTTCCTCGAGGAGCTCGCTCCCGAGCTCGGCCTCGACCGGTTGACGCTCGTGATGCACGACTGGGGCGCGGTCGGCCTCGCCTTCGCCCAGCGCTTCCCCGAGCGAATCGAGCGGCTCGCGATGTTCTCCCTCGTGCCGTTCGTGCCGGGCTACCGCTGGCACCGCGTGGCGCGCGCCTGGCGCACGCCCGTCGTCGGTGAGCTCCTGATGGGCTTCTCGACACGCTGGGCGTTCCGGCGCGAGCTGCCGCGCGAGCTGGCCGACTCGGCGTGGGAGACGTTCGACCACGGGACGCAGCGGGCGATCCTCAAGCTGTACCGGGCGTCGCCGCCCGAGGTGCTCGCGCGCGCCGGCGAGCGTCTCGGCGACATCCGCGCCCCCGCACTCATCCTGTGGGCCGACGACGACCCGTACCTCCCGGCCGAGTTCGGCCGCCGGACCGCCGACGCGCTCGGCGGCGAGGTCACGCTCGAGCTCGTGCAGGGCGGCCACTGGACCTGGCACGTGCGCCCTGAGCTGGTCGATCGTGTGGCGGAATTCCTGGGTTCCTAGCTGCCGTTTGTCGGCTAGCCTCCCTTCTCGTGCTGCGCGAAGCGACGTCTGCTCCCACGGCGCCGCCTTCCTCTCCAGTCACGACGCCCGAGGAGACGGCGCCCTACTCGCCGCGATCCGACCGCCGGCAGCCTGACGCTGCGCCGTGGTACCGCCGCATCGACCCGTGGAAGGCCGCCCCGGTCGGCATCGCGCTGCTCTTCGCCGCGGCCTACCTGATCTGGCAGCCGCGCACCGTCGATCTCGCCGCCCACACCTTCCGCGCCGACCTGTTCGGCGAGGAGGGCTTCACGATCTGGAACGGCCAGTGGTACGGCGGCCATCACACCCCCGCGTACAGCGTGCTCTCGCCGCCGCTCGCCTGGCTGCTCGGCCCGCCGCTCGCAATGGCGATGGCATCCGTCTCCTCCGCCGCCCTTTTTGCCCCGCTCGCACGCGGCTGGTTCGGCGACGACCGTGCCCGCTGGGGCGCGATCTGGTTCGGAGCCGGCACGGCGACCCTCCTCTTCACGAGCCGGCTGCCGTTCGCGATCGGCGTGGCGCTCGGGCTCGCCGCCCTGCTGGCGCTGCAGCGCCGCCGCCACTGGCTCGCGATCCTGCTCGCGGCGCTGTGTCCGCTCGGCAGCCCCGTGGCGGGCCTGTTCCTTGCCATGGCGGGCGTGGCCTACGCGATCGCCGAGCGCCGCGACGGAGCGAAGCGGGCGGACGGGCTCGCGATCGCCGCGGCCGCCTTCTTTCCTCCGGTCTTCCTCGCGTGGGCGTTCCCCGAGGGCGGCTGGGCGCCCTTCCCGACGTCCGCGTTCATCCCGATCCCGGTGTTCGCGCTCGCTTGCCTGCTCGTCCTGCCGCGCAACGAGAGCGCGCTGCGCTGGGGCGCCGTCCTGTACGGGCTCGGCTCGGCGCTGGCGCTCGTCCTCGAGACGCCCATGGGCGGCAACGCGGTCCGGCTCGGCGCCCTGTTCGGGGGGCCGGTGCTCCTGTGCGGCATCTGGGGTCAGCCGTGGACGAAGCGGCCGTACGTGGTGCCGCTGCTCGCCGCCGGCTTTGCCGCGCTCGCCTTCTGGCAGTGGTCGCCCGCGGTACGCGACGTGATCAAGTACATCGAGGACCCGGCCGCGAAGTCCGACTACTTCGAGCCGCTGCGGAATTTCCTGTTCCGCATGCCCGACCAGCGCCGCATCGAGATCCCGTTCACGCGCTCGCACTGGGAGGGCTCCGAGGTGGCGATGGACCAGGCGCTCGCGCGCGGCTGGCTGCGCCAGCTCGACACCCGGCTCCACCCGATCTTCTACCGCGATGGCCTCAACCGGCTCACCTACGCCGCCTGGCTGTCCGACAACGCGGTCCGCTACGTCGCGCTTCCGAGCGCCAAGCCCGACAAGAGCTCCTAC
>DASQTS010000074.1:0-3615 GCA_035641775.1 Thermoleophilaceae bacterium | reverse complement strand
CTGCACGGCCCGCCCGGCACCGGCAAGACGCTGCTCGCCAAGGCGGTCGCGAACGAGTCGGGCTCGAGGTTCTTCGCGCAGTCGGCGTCGTCGTTCGTCGAGATGTTCGCCGGCCTCGGCGCGGCGCGCATCCGGCGCCTGTTCCGCCAGGCGCGCAAGGCCGCGCCCGCGATCGTCTTCATCGACGAGCTCGACGCCGTCGGCGCCACCCGCGGCAACGACATCTCGGGCGAGAAGGATCAGACGCTCAACCAGCTGCTGGTGGAGCTCGACGGCTTCGGCGCCACTGACAACGTCGTCGTGATCGCCGCCTCGAACCTGCTCGAGAAGCTCGACCCCGCGCTGCTCCGCCCAGGGCGCTTCGACCGGCAGATCCTTGTCACCCCGCCCGACCTCAAGGGCCGCCGCGGCATCTTGGCCGTGCACACGCGCGGCAAGCCGCTGTCGGACGACATCGACCTCGAGGTGATCGCGCGCCAGACCAGCGGCATGACCGGCGCCGACCTGGCGAACATCTGCAACGAGGCGGCGATCTTCGCCGGCCGCGATCATCGCAACTGCCTCACGACGAAGGACTTCCAGGCCGCGCTGGAGCGCGTGGTGGCGGGCATGCAGTCTCGCCGCGTGATCACACCGCACGAGAAGAAGGTCGTGGCCTACCACGAGGCTGGGCACGCGCTCTGCTCCGAGATGCTGCCCTCGGTCCAGAAGGTGCACCGCATCTCGATCATCCCGCGCGGGCGCGCGCTCGGCTACACGCTGAACCTGCCTGAGGAGGACCGGTACCTGAAGTCGAAGGAGGAGCTCCTCGATTACATGGTCGTCCTGCTCGGCGGCCGCGTCACCGAGCACATCGTGTTCGGGCAAATCACCACGGGGGCGTCGGACGACCTGCGCAAGGTCCACGACATAAGCCGCTCGATGGTCACTCAGTACGGCATGGGCACGGAGCTGGCGTCGAAGCAGCTGCCCTCCGACGACTACTCGATGTCCGACCACACGCGCCGCATGATCGACGAGGAGCAGCAGTACCTCACCGACCTTGCGCACCGCCGGGCGATGAGGATGATCTCGGAGAACCGCCCGCTGCTCGACACGCTCGCGGACACGCTGCTCGAGAACGAGGTGCTTGAGCGCGAGGACATCACCCGCTTGGTGCAGGAGTACCGCGACGGCGGCCCGGGCGGCGACGACGGCGAGCCGAAGGAGCGCTTCCCCGTGGTTCCGATCGCCGAGCCCGGAGCGGCGCAGGTGGCCGCCGCCGAGCGCCTCGAGGATCAGCCGGGCGGCGCCTCGCCCTCCCAGTAGTCCACGGCGTTCGCGCGGAAGTGCAGCTCGCGTAGCCCGCCGCGCTCGTAGCACGCGACCTTGCCCGAGTCCGGGTACACGACGATGTCCAAGGCGTCGCTCGTGGAAATCGCGAGGAACCGCACCGTCTCGCCGGAGCGGTTAACGAGCTGGTGCGCGCCGTCCTCGCCGCCGAGGAAGACCAGCACCTCTCCCTGCGCCACCTTCCTCTCGCCGGCGGGCGCCCGGAGTGTGGGCGTGCCGGAGAGCACCACGAGCATCTCCTCCACGCCGACGTGGAAGTGATACGGATAGGCCGCCTCGCCGGGCGGCAGCTCCCAGATGGTCGCGCCAAGCTTCACCGCGCCGGCCTGGCGCCCGATCCCCGCTCGGCGGGCGCGGAAACCCTCCCGGTCTCGGGGCTCGTCGAAGTCAGGGTTCTCGATGTTGATTGGCATATGAATATTCTGATCGGCCCGTGTTCGGACGGATCGATCACATCGGCGTCGCGGTCGAGGACCTCGACGAGTCCATCGCCCTCTACGGCGAGCGCCTGGGCATGGAGTTCCAGCACCGCGAGACCGTCGAGGAGCAGGGTGTCGAGGCGGTGCTGCTCGGCGTGGGCGAGAGCCACGTGGAGCTGCTGCGCGCGCTCGGCCCGGACACGGCGGTCGGGAAGTTCCTCGCCCGGAGCGGCCCCGGCCTTCACCACGTGGCGTACGGCACGGACGACATCGACTCGGCAATCGAGTCCGCGCGTGGCGCGGGCCTCGTGCTGATCGATGAGCGTCCGCGCACAGGCATCCGCGGGACGCGCGTGGCGTTTCTGCACCCGAAGTCGACCGGCGGGGTGCTCACCGAGCTGGTCGAGGCCCCGGAGGGCCACTGATGGCTGAAACCCCCCGACGCATCGACATCGGCTTCCAGGGCGGGCAGGTGCTGCCCGTCCGCGTGAGCCAGGAAGTGTTCGACAGCTTCAGGAAGGCGCTGTCCGAATCGAATTCGGACCGCTGGTTCGACCTGGAGACGCAGGACTCCGAAGTCCACATCGACCTCTCGCAGGTCGTCTACGCGCGCCTCGACACCGAGGAGCATCGAGTCGGCTTCTGATCCGTGGCGCGGACTGGCCGCGCTCGACCTCAAGCTGCTGCGCCTGCTCCGCACGCGCGGGCATACGCCGTTCGTGGAGAGGGCGGCGATCCGGCTCGCGCAGTCCGGCGAGAACGGCGCGCTCTGGAACGCGATGGCGGTCGTGGGCGGGACGCTCAGCGCGCGGCGGCGCGAGGACTACGTGAGGGCGATCGAGGCGGTCCTTCTCACGCTGCTGCTGAACACCGTCGTGAAGCAGACCGTTCGTCGCGCGCGGCCGGTGCTCGAGGAGGAGCTGCCCGCCCTCACGCCGGTGCTGTCGGGGCGCTCGTATCCGTCCGCGCACGCGTCCACTTCCTTCGCGGGAGCGCGGGCGCTGGCAGCCGCCGGGCTTCCGGGCGCGCCGCTCCACGCGGCGGCCTTTGCGATGGCCCTGTCGCGGCCCTATCTCGGCGTCCACTACCCGTCGGACGTTGTGGCGGGCGCCCTCCTTGGCGACTCGGTGGCCCGGCTCATGTCGCGGTGACGCGCGAGATCACCCGGGCGATCAGTTCCTGGAAGTCCATCCCCGCCGCCTGGGCCGCATAGCGCGTCGGACCGGTCTCGGTGAGCCCGGGGATCGTGTTGATCTCGAGCACCTGCGGCTCGCCCTCCTCGTCGAGGATGAGGTCCACGCGGCCGAGGTCGCGACAGCCGGCCGCCCGGTAGGCCTGGGCGGACACGCTCTCGACGCGTTCCCGCGTGGCTCCGTCGAGTGAGGCTTCCTTCATCGTCGCGGCGCCCGGGTCGTAGTGGGCGCGGAACGTGTAGAAGGGCTCGTCCGTCTCGATCTCGATGATCGGCAGCACGTCGGGCTCGTCGGCCGGCCCGAGCACCGTGATCGCCAGCTCGCGGCCCTTGACGTAGCGCTCGATCAGGACGCGGTCGTCGTAGTTGAGTGCGCCCACGATCGCCGGGCCGAACTCCTCGGGCGTCTCCACGAACTTGATCCCCATGGAGGACCCCTGCCTGGCTGGCTTCAGGACGAACGGAAAGCCGAGCTGCTCGGCGAGCTGGTCGAGGCTGTCGGCGGCGCCGAACTCGGAGAAGGCCTCGCGATTGAACGAGTGCCACTCGGGCGTGCTCAGGCCCTGGGCCTGCATGAGCTGCTTGAAGACGTGCTTGTCGAGGCAGCGCCCCGAGGCGTGGACGTCCGAGCCCGTGTACGGCACGCCGAGGATCTCGAGCAGGTCCTGGAGC
>DASQTS010000073.1:0-4007 GCA_035641775.1 Thermoleophilaceae bacterium | reverse complement strand
GGTGTCGACTCCGCTCCTCGACGCGGCCGAGCTCGTGCGAGCCGCAGCGGGCTCGAGCGCGCCGATAGAGACCCCCGGCGGCGACCTCACGCCGGGCGAGAACGAAAGCTACCCGTCCGGCGCCGGACTAGCCTTCACGGCGCGCCCGCTCGCCCAATCAGTGGAGCTCTATGTCGACTGGCTTCGACGCCATCACCCTGCTCAAGGCCGCGCCTGAACCCGACCAGATCGCGGAACGCCTCGACGGCGGCCCGTGGCGGGGGATCGAGCTGTGCCTGATGCCGGGGCACGTGGAGAGCGACGAGCGGATCGACGCCGCGATCGCGGTCGCCCAAGACGCGCTGCCCCATGACGGCTTCGCAATCACCGCCGAGGCACCCGTGGCGTGGCCGAGCGGGGCCAACGTGCGCGTCGACCGGCTCGACGACGAAGCCCGCGCGGGCATCGAGCGCAGCGCGCGGTTCGCGGCCGGCGTAGGCTCGCCGGTGCTCACGATCCACCTGTTCACCCCGCTGAGCCCGGACGAGTTCCGGCGGGACTGGCGCGCTGATGGCCCGGGCGTCGACGAGGACGAGGTCGAGCGCTTTCTCCGCTTCTTCGCCGAGGCCTGCCTCAGCTGCGGCGTCACGCCGCTGATCGAGAATGTGCCCCCGATCCTGCGGATGCGAACCGGCGGCGTCTTCCTGTCGCCCATCGGTGGCCACTGGCGCGACCTGCTCTGCTGGCGCGAGCGAATCCCGGAGCTCCGGTTCACGTTCGACACTTCGCACGCCGCGCTGTTCCGGGCGTTCGCGGCGGCGTATCCGTCGCTTTTCCGCCTGAGCGACGACGAGGAGCTGGACCTCGGCCGGTACGTCGAGGAGCTCGGGCCCGCCGCCGACGTGGCGCACGTCTCGAACGCCCACGGGGTGCTCGGCGAGGGCCTCCCCTATCCAGCCGGCGACCTCGACCTCGATCCCTTCGTCCGAAGGCTCGCCGCGCTTGTCCCGTTCATCGTCGCGGAGATCGGCGAGCCGGACCCGCTGCATTCGCCGGGGATGAAGGCCGCGTACCACGCCATCGAGCGCGTGATCGCCGCGCCGGACGAGCTGCCCATCCCGCCGCGGCGCCGGCGCCTTCGCCCCGAGCGCTTCGACTGGCAGCGAGTGCTCCAGCAGCCCGACCCGGTCCCGTCCGTGCTGCAGCTGCAGGAGCTCGTCGGCGGGCGGCGCATCCTCATCACGGGCGGCGGCGGCTCGATCGCCGGCTCGCTCGCGACGCTCCTGCTGGGCTTCCGCCCCGAGCTCGTGACGCTCGTCGACAGCCACGAGGCGTCCCTGACCGCCGACCGCCGCTCGCGTGACTCGCTGGAGCTGGTCCACCTCGAGCATGTGCTCTGCGACATCCGCGACCACGGCCGGATCGCGGCCGAAATGAACCGGGCGCGCCCTCACCTCGTATTCCACCTGGCTGCCTACAAGCACGTCGACTGGGCCGAGACGTACCCCGACGAGTTCCTCGACACCAACCTGCATGGCAGCTGGAACGTCCTGCGAGCCGCCGAGATCGCGGCGGTCGACACGCTCGTTGTCGCCTCGACCGACAAGGCGGCGCTCGCTGCCAGCTACTACGGCCGCACGAAGCGCTTCATGGAGCAGCTGACGGCGTACGCGGCAGGCAGCAGCGGCGCTCGGCGGATCGCCGTCCGCTTCGTCAACGTCCTCGGAAGCGCCGGAAGCGCCTCCGAGCTGTTCCTCCGCCAGACGCGCGCCGGCGTGCCGCTGACGATCACGGACACCGGCATGCTGCGTTACTGGATCACGATGGCGCACGCGGTCACCGCGGCGGCACACGGCGCGCTCCTCGCCTCGCATGGGGTGAGGCTGGCCACGCCGGCCGGGGCTCCCGAGCTCACCGTCGGCGAGCTCGCCACACGCATCTGGCAGGGAGCCGGGCTCGA
Source organism: Thermoleophilaceae bacterium (assembly GCA_035641775.1). Classification (GTDB taxonomy): domain Bacteria; phylum Actinomycetota; class Thermoleophilia; order Solirubrobacterales; family Thermoleophilaceae; genus JACVRW01. The sequence continues at coordinate 2,068 of DASQTS010000073.1, read as the reverse complement.
CGGCGATCCGAACGTAGACCTCCTCGGAATCCGGCGCGGCGAGACGATGGGCGAGGTGCTCGTGGGGGGAGACGAGCGGCTCGGCGAAGAGCTCTACCCGGGTGTGACGGAGATCGATTCCGAGATGTCAACTGCCGCCGCCAGCTGGGTCGCGGAGCGCATCAGCGCGGAGACCTCGCGAGAAAGCGCGCGCGAGGTGTGGCGCGAGGCGATGGACCGGCCAGGCCTGATCGTCCCGGTCTGACTCACCGCTCGCGTAGCTGGTGGGCGTCGGTGAAGAAGGCGCGGTATCCCAGCGAGACCGCGAGCAGGCCGGCGAGCGCGACGGCGCCGAGCAGGACCCACAGCAGCACGAGCTGCAGGCGGACGGCGTCCACGGGCGCCGCGCCCGCCACCAGCATCCCGACCATCGTGCCGGGGAAGAAGACGATTCCCGTGGTCTTCGTGGAATCGACCAGCGGGATCATCCCCGAGCGGAGGCTCCGGGCGACGGTCGCCCGCGCCGCCTGCGCTGACGTCGCGCCGAGCGCGAGCACGGCCTCGATCTCGCGGCGGCGGTCGTGCACCTCGTCCGCGAGCCGGTTGAGCGTCACTGCCACGGCGGTCATCGAGTTGCCGATGACCATGCCGCCGACCGGCACCAGGTAGCGCGGCTCGGGCTCGAAGACGCCGAACACGAGCACGAGCCCGAGCGTCACTCCGGCGGCGACCGCGAGCGCCAGCCCGATCGCGCCGGTCGCCCGCGGCACCGCCTTGGCGCGGCCGCGTGCCGTCCAGGTCCCGAATGCGACCATCCCCGCGAGCAGCAGGGCCACCAGCCACAGGCTGTCGGAGTCGAAGATCGCCTGGATAACGAAGCCGACGGCCGTGAGCTGGAGGAACGAGCGGACCACGGCGACGCCGATGTCCTGCTCGAGCTCCGCCCTGCGCCAGAACGACACGGCGACCGCGACGGCAACGAGGGCAAGCGACGCCGCGACCTCCTCGAGCGAGATCGAGACCGTGGTCACTCCGCCACCCTCCCGTCGCGCAGCTCGATCACGCGCTCGGTCAGGCGGGCGGCCTGACCGCGGTCGTGCGTGACAAGAACGTACGAGACGTCGCCGAGACCCCGCAGGGCCTCCTCAACGGAGGCGGTGGCTGCCGCGTCGAGCGACGCTGTGGGCTCGTCGAGCAAGAGGACCTCCGGCTCGAGGGCGAGGGCGCGCGCCAGCATCACGCGCTGCTGCTCGCCGACCGACAACCTCGACGCGTCTCGCTCGAGGAACGTCGCGTCGAGTCCCGCGAGGCGCAGGGGGGCCAACGGGTCCACGTCCTGGCCGTGCAGGCGCGGCCCGAACCGGACGTTGTCGCCGACCGTGCCCGGCACCGGCGCCGGCAGCTGCGGTACGAGCCCCACGCGTCGCCGCAGCTCGAGCGGGTCGAGATCGCGGACGTCCGCACCGTGAAACCGGACGGCGCCCTCGTCGGGATCGGCGAGCCGGTTCAGCAGGCGGAGCAGCGTCGACTTCCCGGAGCCGGACGGGCCGACGACCGCGGTCGCCCCGCGCGGGATAGAGACGTTCACGTCGCGCAGCACCGGCCGGCCGTCGCGGGCGAGCCGGATGCCGTCGAGCGCGAAGATGGCTCAGGCGACGGCGGGCTCGGCGAGCTGCGGGTAGAGCGGGTGGCGGTCCGCCAGCACGCGGGTGCGCTCGGAGAGCTCGGCGCGCTTCGACTCCGAGAAGTCGCCCGTCAGCGTCTCCCCGATCACGCGGCCGATCTCGCGGAAGTCGTCCGCCTGGAAGCCGCGCGTGGCGAGCGCGGGCGTGCCGATACGCAGCCCGGACGACACGGCCGGCGGGCGCGGGTCGAACGGCACCGCGTTCCGATTCACGGTGATCCCGATCTCGTGCAGGCGGTCCTCGGCCTGCTTGCCGTCGAGCTCGGACTCGCGCAGGTCGGCGAGCACCAGGTGGACGTCCGTGCCGCCCGTCAGGACGTTCACGCCACCCGCGATCATCTCCTCCGCGACGATGGCCGCGCCCTCGCGCGTGCGCCGCTGGCGCTCGCGGAACAGGTCCGACTG
>DASQTS010000072.1:0-4931 GCA_035641775.1 Thermoleophilaceae bacterium | reverse complement strand
GGGAGCTAGCGGACGCGAACGCGCGGGCCGGTCACCGCGGCGTAACGCACCCGGTACACGCCGCGTGCACTCAGTGCGATCTGGTAGCGGCCGGTCCGAGTGGTCCGCACCCGGGCGGCGCGCTGCCAGCGTCCGTCCACGCGGCGCTCCACGCGGAGCACGCGCGTGCGCGGCGCCGGCTGAAACTGGCCGGACAGCGACCGCATCGGCGGGCGCGGGCCCCAACTCGCCGGGCGCGCGGAGCGGGCGCGGCTGGTGGAGCTGCCGATCCGGTAGTGCGTGAACCAGGTGTCGCGCAGGCCGAGCGCCGAGCGCACCTGCGGCCCGGTTACGGTCCGCGAGCCGGCCGAGCCCACGACCCGGGCGCGCACGACTCGCGGCGAGACGCCGCGCTGAAGCACCTTGATCCGCTGGAAGGCACCCGGCGCGCGGAGCGCGCGATCGAGCCGCGAGGCCGAGAACGAGACCTGCCAGCGGTGGTAGGGCGACTGGGTGTCGTATGGGTCCGGCACGCCCACGAGCCACGGCTTCGAGAGCGAACCGACGAACGAGAACTCCACATTCTCGGTGTGGCCGCCGGAGGTGGAGAAGTAGTAGGTCACGGCGGGCTCGCCGGCGTAGGTGAGCACGCGGCCCGAGGTCTGCGCCACGGCGGCGTCGCTCCGCACGCTCTCACCGATCACCCCGCGGTAAACCTGCGAGCGGGTGTCCGGATATTGGTCGAACGCGCCGTCGGTCTTACGAGTGGCGAGCGCGTAGGTGCGCGCCGTCACGGCCTGCGCCTTCAGCGCCTCCATCGGCCACGTGCTCGGCATCTCGCCGGCCACGACGCCGCGCAGGTAGCTGTCCATATCGAGCTCGTTGATCGCTGTGACGCCGCCGCCGTCGAGCCGCACCTCGATGTCGCCGCGGTAGAGACCGCTCGTCACGTAGTTGAGGGCCGGGCCCATCAACCGCATCGCGTCACCGCCGCTGTTGCGGAACTTCACGATCGGCTCCTCGAAGCGAACGACGCGCCGCCCCCGCGCGTTCGTCACCGCGATCCCGCCGCCGCTGCGCTTCGCCACGTACAGCCGGCTCGGGCTGATGGAGCGCCCGCCGACAGACGTCGCCCCGCGCACGCGGATGTAGGGATCCACCGGCTGCAGCAGAACGCGAACCGGTCGGTCCGGCGCGGTCGAGAGCCGCGTGCCCTTGTAGTAGTGGGCGAGGATGCCGGCGTAATTGGCGCCTTCGAGCGCATAGCCGTAGGCGCCGTACTGGCTCATCCCGATTCCGTGGCCGAACCCGGCCCCGCGCAGCACGTGGCGCACGGCTCCGTCGGCCGTGGCGGGCAGGGCGGCAGCGAGGACCGCGAGGGCTATGAGCGGGGCGGAACGGCGCATGGGTCCCTGAACTCAGAGACGGGTTCAAGGTAGCGGTCGGCTTTCCGCCCGACCTTCTTTAGCTCACCGCGTAGAGCCGCCACTCGCCGGGCACGCCGCGCAGCTCACGCTCGCCCCGGTCCTCGAAATCGATCCCGGATCCCACCACGAGGTCCTTGACGGTCCCCGAGACCAGTACCTCGTTCGCCCCCGCCTGACCCATCACGCGCGACGCGATGTGCACGGCGAGCCCGCCCAGGTCGCCGTCCATTACCTCGAGCTCGCCGGTGTGGAGCCCGGCCCGGACCTGCAGGCCTAGCGAGCCCATGGCCTCCGTGATCGACGCCGCGCAGCGGATCGCCCGCGCCGGCCCGTCGAAGGTGGCGAGGAAGCCGTCGCCGGTGCGCTTGACCTCGCGCCCGCGGTGGCGCGCCAGAGCTTGCCGGAACAGCGCGTCGTGGCGCTCCAACAGGAAGCGCCAGCCGCGGTCGCCCATCTCGGCGGCCTTCCGCGTGGAGTCGCAGATGTCCGTGAACAGCACGGTGGCAAGCATGCGGTCCGGCTCGTGCTCGTGGCGCGTGCCGGTCAGGAACTCCTCGATCTCGCCGATCACTGCCTCCGAGTCGCCGACCGAGAACATGTTGTCGACGCCCTCGAGCTCGACGTACCGCGCGCCGGGGATCTTCGACGCTATGTAGCGCGAGTGCTCGACCTTCAGGAAGTCGTCGTGCTCGCGGTGCATCACGAGGGTCGGCACCCGAATCGAGGGCAGCACGTCCCGCACGTCGAAGCTCCCGATGAGCTCGAAGATCCGCCGTATCGTGCCCGGGCTGGCGGCCAGCCGCTCCAGCCGCCCGGCCCACTCCACGAAGGCCGGATCGGACATCTGGCTCGGGGCGACGCTGCCCGCGATCATCCCCTCGCCCCAGCGCTCGAGCCACTCGTCGATGTGCTCGTTGCGCATTTCCGCCGGCCACGCCCAGTCGTAGTCCGGCGCCCAGGTGGCGCGCGCGAAGGTGGCGTACATGACCAGAGCGTCGGTGCGCTCCGGGAACGTGGCCGCGAACAGAGCGGCCATCGGCCCGCCTTCGAGGGTGCCCACGATCGCCGCGCGCTCGGAGCCGGCGGCGTCCATGACGGCGAGCACGTCGTCCATCTGGTCCTCTAGCGTCGGCGCCCCGAAGAATGGATCGGAGAGGCCGGAGCCGCGGCGGTCGAACGTGATCACCCGCGCGAACTGCGTGAGTCGCTGCATCACCCGCTCGAGCGACGGCTCCGACCAGAGGTACTCGACCTGCGAGATCCATGGCGGGACCCAGACCAGGTCCATGGGCCCGTCGCCCTGGACCGCGTAGGCGATATGGAGGTCACCGCTCTTCGCGTAGCGTGCCACGGGAGCTGCCACGGTGACTGACGTTACAGTCAGGAGCCCGTGTCCAAGCGAAAGGCCAGCGACGTCTTCGTGGAGTGCCTCGAGGCCGAGGGCGTCAAGCACGTGTTCGGCATCCCCGGCGAGGAGACGCTCGACCTGAACGACTCGCTGTCGCGTTCGTCGATCGAGTTCGTGCCGGTCCGGCACGAGCAGGGCGGCGCCTACATGGCGGACGTGTGGGGCCGGCTCACCGGCCGCGCCGGCGTCTGCCTCGGCACGCTCGGCCCCGGCGCCCTCAACCTCGTCACCGCGGTGGCGGACGCCTATCTCGACCGTGCGCCGCTCGTGGCGCTCACCGGGCAGGGCGATCTCGAGCGGATGCACAAGGAGTCGCACCAGTTCATCGACCTGCCGCGCGTGATGCGCCCGATCACGAAGTGGAACGCCCGCGTTCAGGACCCGGAGATCATCCCGGAGGTCGTGCGCAAGGCGTTCAAGGTGGCGGAGGCGGAGAAGCCGGGCGCCACGCACCTCGAGCTGCCCGAGGACGTGATGGCCGCCGAGTTGGAGGGTGGACCGCTCCCGCGCAAGCGGCCGGTGCTCCCGGAGCCTGCGGCCCGTGAGTTGCTCCGCGCGGCCGACGTGATCCGCGGCGCGGTCCAGCCGGTGGCCCTGGCGGGCAACGGCGTGATCCGCGCGAACGCCGCGCCGGCGCTGCGCGAGTTCGTGCGCGCGACGGGCATCCCGGTGGCCGAGACCTTCATGGGCAAGGGGCTGCTCCCGGCGGACAACGACAAGGCGCTCGGCTCGGTGGGCCTCCAGTCCGGCGACTACGACATGGCGGGGTTCGACGACGCCGACGTGGTGCTCGCGATCGGCTACGACCTCGTCGAGCACTCGCCCGAGCACTGGAACCCGAGGCGCGACAAGAAGATCATCTGCATCGACTCGGTGCCGGCGGAGACCGACGCGAACTTCGTCCCCGAGGTGGAGCTCGTGGGCGACATCTACAACGTGCTCACGCGTCTCGGCGAGGAGTGCAGGCACGTGCCCCACACCGCAGGTGGGGAGGGCGGCTCCGCGCGGCTCCGCGACGTCGTGCTCGGCCGCTTCGAGCAGGCGAAGGACGACGACGCGTTCCCCGTGCAGCCGCCGCGGGCGCTGTGGGAGATTCGCCAGGTGCTCGGGCGCGACGACATCCTGATCTCGGACGTCGGCCTCCACAAGCTCTGGATCGGGCGGATGTTCCCCGCGTACGAGCCGAACACGGTGCTGATCGCAAACGGGCTGGCGGGGATGGGCTTCGCGGTGCCCGCGGCGGTGGCGGCGAAGCTGGTGCACCCTGGGCGAAAGGTCGTCACGGTGAACGGCGACGGCGGGTTCCTCATGAACTGCCAGGAGCTGGAGACCGCAGTCCGGATCGGCACGCCGTTCGTGAACGTGATCTGGGAGAACAGCCAGTACGGCTCGATCGTCTGGAAGCAGGACAAGAAGTTCGGCCGCCACTTCGGCACGGATTTCACGAACCCGGACTTCGTGAAGCTCGCGGAGGGGTTCGGCATGCCGGCCTGGCGCTGCGAGTCGGCCGACGACTTCGGCGAGCGGCTTAGCCACGCGCTCACGGTCGACGTGCCGTCGCTGATCGTGCTGCCGATCGACTACTCGATCGACGTGGCTATATCGGAAGAACTGGGAACGGAGACTGTTGCGACATGAGCATTGCCACCGAGGAACAGCAGGTAGTCGAGAAGGTCCAGAACAAGCTCTACATCGGGGGTGAGTGGCGCGATGCCTCCGGCGGCGGGACGCTGTCGGTGCTCGACCCCGCCACCGAGGAACCCCTCTGCGACGTAGCCGACGCGACGCCCGAGGACGGTATGGCGGCACTGGACGCGGCGGTGGAAGCCCAGCAGGAATGGGCGGGTTCGGCCCCGAACGACCGCGCCGGGATCCTCTGGAAGGCGTTCGAGCTGCTGATGGAGCGCGCCGACGAGCTGGCCACGCTGATGACGCTCGAGATGGGCAAGCCGGTGGCCGAGTCGAAGTCCGAGATCGTCTACGCGGCCGACTTCTTCCGCTGGTTCTCGGGCGAGGCGCTCAGGATCGACGGCAACTACAAGCAGTTCGCGAACGGCACGAGCCGGGTGCTCGTGATGAAGCAGCCCGTCGGGCCAACGCTGATGATCACGCCGTGG
>DASQTS010000071.1:0-11424 GCA_035641775.1 Thermoleophilaceae bacterium | reverse complement strand
CAGCTGATGGCGGGGCTGAACTACGAGCGCACCATCCTGGCCGCGACCTCGCTCGGGCTGGCGCAGCGCGCGTTCGACGACGCGCTCGCTTACGCCAAGGAGCGGCGCCAGTTCGGCCGGCCGATCGGCTCGTTTCAGGCGATCTCGCACCGCTTCGCCGAGCTGGCCACGGAGATCGCGCAGGTGCGGCTGCTCGTGCGCTGGGTCGCTTCGCTCACCGACGAGGACCCGAGCCGCATGCTTCCCCGGGAGGCGTCGATGGCGAAGCTCGCCGCCACCGAACTGGCGAAGCGGGTGGCGCTCGAGGGCGTGCAGATCATGGGCGGTTACGGGTACGCGAACGAGTACCCGATGGAGCGCCACCTCCGCACCGCCGTCGTCACGACCATTTACGGCGGCACCTCGGAGATCCAGAAGAACATCATCGCCAAGACGCTCGGGCTCTAGCCGTGGCCGACGTCGCGTCGCGTCTGCTCGAGGCCGTGCGGGGGCTGAACGCGAGTCTCAACCCGAGCCGGGTGCTCGTGCGCGTATGCGAGGAGGCGGCCGGGCTTGTGGACGCCGATCGCGCCGGCGTCTTCCTCGGAGACCAGGCTGCCGGGTTCCGCCTCGAGGCCGCCTACGGCGTGCCGGGCGAGCGGATCGGCGAGGAGCTTCGGCCGGACGGCCTCGTCGAGGCCGTGCTGAAGGGTGGTGAGCCGGGGAGTGCGGGCGACGAGCTCGCCGTGCCGGTCCGCTGGGGTGGGCAGCTGCGCGGCGCGCTCACGGTGAGCGGTGTGCGCGAGCCGGGCCCGGAACAGCTCGAGCTGCTGGAGGCCTATGGCGAGCTGGCGGCGGCGGCCTGCCGCAACGCGAGCAGCCATCAGGAGCTCGCGCTGGTCGCGCGCACGGACGCGCTCACCGGCTGCCTCAACCACGCGGCAATGCACGAGTCGCTCCAGCGCGAGTTCGAGCGCTCGGCCCGGCACGGCACGGCGCTCTCGCTCGTGATCCTCGATCTCGACGACTTCAAGCGGGTGAACGAGACGCACGGCCACCTGGCCGGCGACGAGGTCCTCCGGCGCGTGGGACAGGCCCTCCGGGCGAGCGTGCGCGCCTACGACGCGGTCGCCCGCTACGGGGGTGACGAGTTCGCGATCATCGCGATCGAGGCGGGCGAGGACACCGCCGCGGAGCTCGCGGAGCGGGCGCTCGAGACGATCAGGCGAGAGCTCGCGTCGCTGGGGACGCGCGACGTCACGGCCGCCACGGCCGGCGTCGCGGAGTGGCGGCCCGGCGACACGCCGTCGACGCTGATCGCCCGCGCGGACCGCGCGCTGCTCGGCGGCAAGCACGAGGGCGGCCGCGGCAGCGTGCTCCGCTCAGGGCGCGGCTGAGAGCGAGTCGAGCTCGGCGCGCCAGTCGCGCTCGACGCTCGCGACCTGCCGGACGAATGTCTCAGCCAGTACCCCGCGGGCGCCGCGGTTCTCCAGCGGGCTCGTGGCGAGCGCCGCCGCGGCGCCGGGCCCGGCCTCGCGCTCGAGCATGCTGAAGATCGTCCCGCCGAGCAGCATGGCGTCGCGCGCCGAGGGAGGGAACTCCGGCCGGGCGCCCTCGCGCAGGCGCCGGACGATCGCCGCGCGCAGGTAGGGCGTCTGGCCGGAGAGCCACACGGCGCCGCCCTCGCACAGCCAGGCCCAGCGCACGTAGCGCCGGAAGGCGGCGGGTGAGAACGGGGGAGGAAGGTCGGCGTTGTTCGCGCCGATCACGAGATGCGAGTACTCGTGGAGCGGCGAGAGGAGGAGCGCCTCGCGGGAGCCGGGGACCTTCGACGCCCGGCGCTCCAGCGCCGGCGGCGCGAGCACGTGGATGTCCGCCTCGGTGAACCAGCCCGCGAAGTAGCGGCGGCTGGCGGGCGCGGCGACCATGCGGGCCAGCGGCAGCCACGGGTGCGCGAGCGTCAGCGCGGCGCCGCGAGGGTGGAGCACCACGGCGATCTCGCCGGGAGCGTGCCGGAACAGGCCGTCGACCTCCTGCCTGAACGCCTCGAGCGACTCGAGCACCGCGGCCGCCTCCGAGCGCTGGCTCGAGTCGTGGCGGGCGGAAAAGGCGGGCGAGGTGGACTCCTCCCAGGGCACCGGCCGAACTCTGTCAGGGACCTGCCGGGCACGCTCCCCCGTATCCACCCGGGTGAGTGCGTGAGAAGCTCTGCTTCAGCCATGACCGGCGACCGGCCAGCGGGGTTCGTGCCCGCGGCGTCTGACCCGCGGGTGCGCATCGCGCGCACGGAGCCCGATTCGCGCCGCCATGAGCGGCGGCTCGTCCGCGAGGTACAGCGCGGCTCGGCCCAGGCGCTCGAGGAGCTGTTCCGGCGCGAGTGGCCGCGCGCCTACCGGGCGGCGTATCTGGTGGTGCACGATGCGGCGGCAGCGGAGGACATCGCGCAGGAGGCCTTCCTCGCGGCCGTGCGCGCGATCGACCGCTTCGATCGCCGCCGCCCGTTCGGCCCCTGGATGCACCGGATCGTGGTGAACCGCGCGATCGACGCCACGCGCGCCCGCTCGGTGCGACGCGAGGTTGACGCCGCAGCTGCCCAGTCGGCCGAGGCACGGCCCGATCCTCCGAGCGCGCCGCTGTCGGGCGACGTCGTGACCGCGCTCCGCGAGCTGAGCCCGGAGCACCGCGCGGTCGTGGTGCTGCGCTTCCTCTTCGACTACACGCCGGGCGAGATCGCGCGCGCGCTCGACATGCCGCGCGGGACGGTCAACTCGCGCCTACGCCGCGCGCTCGACCAGCTGGGCGAGGTGATCGAGCGATGAGCGACCTGCGCGATCGCATTCACGACCAACCGCTGCCAGCAGAGGCTGAGGCGGCTGCGCGCAGCTGGCCGGTTGTGGAGGCGGCGCTAGCGGAGCGGGGTCCTGGAGTTTCCCGCCGTCGGACGGCTCTCAGGTTGGCAATCGTGATGGCTGCCCTCCTGATTGGTCTCCTTGCCGTCATGTCCCCCGCCAGAGCATGGATTGAGGATCAGTTCGCGTCCGATGCGCCGTCGCCAAGACCCGCCTTCGCGGCCCTTCCCGACGGCAGCGGCCCCGTGCTGGCGATCTCGCGCAGCGGTGCATACGCGGTTCACGCGGATGGCGGGTCGCGGTGGCTCGGGTCGTTCTCGGACGCCGGCTGGTCGCCGCGCGGGCTGCACGTGGTGGGTGTGGAGGGCCGGCGCGTGGTCGCGGTGACGCCGACCGGCAGGCTCAAGTGGACGGTGGTGCGGCCGAGCCGTGTGCACGACCCGTCGTGGAGCCAGGGAGCCGGCTTCGCCGTCGCCTACCTCGAGGGCGGACAGCTCCGGGCGGTGGCCGGCGACGGTACGCCGTCGAGCGACCGCATGTTGCGCCGCGGCGCGGCACCCGCGACGCCCGTGTGGCGCCCCAGCAGCGACCGCGTGCTCGCCTACGCGACAAGCGACGGCGCCGTCGAGGCGGTCGACGTCCAGACCGGCGAGGCGCTGTGGCGGACCGCGCTCCCGTCGGGCGCCCGGGCGCTCGCGTGGGCCGGCCGGCGGCTGGCGGCGCTCTCATCGGCAAGCATCACGATCCTGAACGGCCGGGGCCGGAGCCTCTTCACGATCCCCCTGCCGCGCGGCGCGCGCGACTTCGCGCTTCATCCGACCGGCACGCTGGCCGCGGTGCTCGTCGGGCGCGGCCCGGGAGCGCGCGTGATCGAGGCGCCGCTGTCGAAACCCCTGCCGGGGCGGGGACGAGACGCGCAGACGCGGCTCTTCCAGGGTGACGTGAACGGCCTCGCCTGGTCGGCGAACGGCCGCCGTCTGGTGCTGTCGTGGCGCGGCGCCGGCCAATGGCTCCTGCTCGGGACGGACGAGCGCATCCGCGCGCTCGACGGCGTGACCCGCGAGCTCGGCGCCGCGGGCGGCTTCCCCAGAGTCGTGAGCTGGTGCTGCCCGCGCTAGCGCGGCGCCTGCCTCTGCACCTCGACCACCTGCTGGAACGTCGGCCGGTTGATCCAGTGGATCAGCGGCTGGTTGATTGCTCCCACGGGACGGTGGCGCACCGCGTCGAAGCACCACTGGCTCGAAGGCATCTCGTAGTCCTCGCAGATCTCGTCCCTGTAGAAGTCGGCCGGGTTGACGGCCAGCGCGCGTTTCAGCGACCTCCTGAGGCGAGTCCGGCAGCTGCCGAGCGTGCCCTGCCGGCGCTTCCCTCCGCCGCAGTAGACGCGCGACAGCCTGCCGCGCACGCGGCGCCCCAGCACGCGCCGGAGGTCCTTCTGCGCGTAGTGGTACCAGCCCGTCTGGTACGCCGAGCCGTGGTGCTCGCCGTCGAGGTTCGGGTCGTCATCCTGGCGGATCAGGCCCTTGGTGCGCTTGTACACCGCGGCGCCCATCGCCGGCCGGAACTGCGCGCGCAGCCACTTGGGCCACCAGCGGTCGAGGATCGACACCGCATCGCTGCGCTCATACGTGCCGTCGCGGTTCCGGTCGAGCCGGTGCCCGCCCGCGCGCACCCACGCCCTCAGCACGTGGGCAGCCTGGCTGAGCTGCGGGTCGCGCGGCCGCCCGAGCACTCGCAGCGCGAACGGCAGCACCTTCGTCGCGCGCAGGTCGACGGTGCCGGCGCTCTCCATAGCGTCGATCAGCTCCGTGATCGACATCTTCCCGTCGCCGCGGATCCCGCGGCGGATGCGATCAGCCAGCGACTGCGAGCGGTAGATCGAGCCGTAGCCGAAGTTGTCGTCCGCGGCGCGGTAGCCGCGCGCCTGCTTGTTGTTCCAGTTGGCGAAGAAACGCTGGTCGATCGACTGCGGGTGCGTGCTGCTCGGCGTATAGCGAGCGGTCCATAGGTCCGGGTTCCAGCCGCGCCACGCCCACGCGGAGCTCACCGGGAAGTGCGTGCTCGTGCGCCTCGCCCGCACCGGGTTGTTGCCGGAGTTGAAGTAGGCGATCTTCGAGTGGTCCGCGTAGAACCAGTTGAAGGTGAAGCCGATCCTCGAGGCGGCTCGCCGAAAGTCCTCAGGCCCCCTGATCCTGCTCGGATCGTTCAGCTCGGTGAAGCCGAGCGCCGAGTCCGCCTCGTGGAAGTAGGTCGAGCGGAGCTTCGTGTAGATCACCGGCCTGCCCCTGACGGACGCCCGCGCGGTGACGAGGCCGAGCTGCGTGCGCTCGGCGTGGAGCGTCTCGAAGCCGGGCGGCGTGTCGTCGGCGGGGCTCGGCGTCCAGCTGTTGCGCTTCTCGAGCACCTCGATCGCGTGGCACTGGCCGCGGAAGCGGTAGTGCATCGAGTCGACGGTCGGCGCCGACCCGTCCGGCTCGCAGAGCGGCACGGCGAACGTGTCGATGATGTCCTGGCCGGCCGACGTCGCGCTCCACGCGTAGTCGCGCCCGCGCCCGAGCAGCACGTAGAGACTGATCCCGGCGAAGGTCGCTCCGCGTGCCTCGATACCCGGCCCGTGCACGTCCACCTCCATGAGGAGCTGGGGCGCGAAGTAGGCGGTCTGTGGGCCCATCACGGCGAGCGGCTTGCCCGATTCGGACTCGCGTGCCGACACCAGCAGCGCGTTCGAGCCGGCGCCGGGGAGGCCGCCGAGAAGGCCGCTCAGGTCCGCGCCCGAGCTGGACGCCGACGCCGCCCCTCCCTCGGCCTGCGGCGCGACCTCGGTCATCCGGATGCTGCCCGAGTCGGGGAGCGCCCTGCCGCCGCGCCGAAGCCGCCGGGGCTCCACGCGGTAGGGGAAGCGCCGGCGGGCCACGGTGACCGGCGCCTCCGGATCCTCGGCGCTGCGGAGGTCCTTCCAGACCCGCGCCCCGCGCCGCTTGCCGAGGTTGCGGCGGGCGCTCTGGTAGAGCAGCGCCGACTCGAGCTCGTTGCCGCCGCCCTTACCGAAGATGCCGCCGACCAGGCTGGCCGTGGCGATCACGTCCGTGACCTTCCAGTCCTGCGGCCCCGGCTTGCCGATGGCGGCGTACTCACCGGGCATCTTGGTCGGGTTGACGCGCGCCTCCTGGATGTAGCGGTTGATCCCCGCCACGTAGTTGGTCACGTCCTCCTGGAGCGCGGTGCCGGCGGCGCCGTAGACCTCGTCGGCCAGGTCGTATTGGCGCTGGAGGTCCGCCTCGTTGTACGGCGCCAGCTCCCATTGCGTGTGGTCCATCGAACGGTTGCCCCGCGCGCCGCCCGCGAAGGAGGAGAGCTGCGCACGCCCCGAGTTCCGGAGCGCGTCCATCACGAAGAGACGGTCCTCGGCGCCCACGTAGCCCAGGCCGAACATCGTGCCCGCGCGCGTGCTGCCGTAGATGTGCGGGACGCCGAAGTCCTTGTCCCGGACGATCGTCACGTCGTCGCGGCCGGGCGGCGAGTAGATCCGCTCGGCGCCGTCCTCCTTCACGCCGAAGGTCGCGTCCTTGAAGAACTTCGGGATGTCGGCGGCGGGCAGGCCGGGGGAGGCGTAGACGAGGTCCCCGTACATCTGAAGCTCCTTGGAGGAGTGCTTCGGCCGTGGGGCGTTCGGGCAGTTCGTCTTGGGCGGCGGGCAGGCGGCGAGGAAGGCCGCGATGTCCACCGCGTTCGCGTGGCCGTTCGCGCCCGGAGGCAGGATGTTCCAGAAGCCGCCGCCGTCGTTCGCGCCGTACGGCTGAACCGGTGTGTCGGAGGAAAGCGGCGGAACCCCCGGCAGCTGAGGCAGGCCGGGTAGGCCCGGCAGCTGCGCCGCTGCGGGCGTCGCGGCCGCCATCGTGATTGCGCACGCTGCCGCGATCGCCAGCGCGCCCCTGCTCACAAGGCATCGCATGGCGCGCAAAAATACGCCGCCCGCGTGGGGGATGCGCCGGTTGTGCGCAAGCACCGGGCGGTGCCCGGTGCGCAGCGATGATTTCTCTAGGCTAGGACGGGAACCGCGTCCGAGGCGATCGCCTCGATCTCCTCCGAGGCCCGCTCGAACTCCTCGTCGGAGAGGACCGGGGTGCCCTCGAACGGGAGGTCGCGGTAGAGCTCGAGCCACGAGCGGCAACCGTGGTACTCCGGACGCACCTTGACCGTCACCGGGCGCGGGATCCGGAAGGTCCGGAGCACCATCACGTGGAGCGGGTGGCGCCGCTTCCAAGCCAGTCGCTTCTCCGCGTAGTCGGTCGTCCAGATGTAGTACGGCGACAGCGCATCGATCGCGCGCGGGTCCGTGATCAGGTAGCTCGCGGAGACCTCGGCCCAGGCGCGAATGCGGACGCGCTCCGGCTGCGGGATTCCGCCGTCCTGGAGCAGCGCCTTCGCGGGCGGCTCGTCATCGGGCCACACGCCCTCCTCGAGCGCGCGGGCGAGCTCGGGCAGGTGCGACTGGCGGATCAGATCGTTCCGCTGGTGGTCGAACGTGGGGTAGAGGAAGAAGCGGTCGTGCTCGATCTCGAAGTGCTTGTGTTCCTCGCGGATCCCCCCCTTACGCAGGGTGATCAGCTGCTCGCCCTCGGCGAGCGCACGCACGGTTACGGCCCATTCCTTCAAAGCAATTGGCATAGACGAGAGAAACCTCCAAAACGCCGCGTCGAGGCTCTTGCAACGACGATCGGGCGGGACGCGGGCGGCCCATTCTTACGAACGAGCGCCCAGGTTTCAAGCGAAAATCGCGACTTGGATCACTCCAATGCCCGGATCACGGCCGCGAAGTCCTCTTCTGCGTGCCCGGACTCGGCCGCCCTGGTGTAAAACGGCTCCACGAGCGACCCCAGGTGGAGCTCGATGCCGAGCCCCTTCGCCTCGTTCAGGCAGTGGCGGACGTCCTTCAGCATGTGCTCGAGCTTGAACAGCGGCTCGAAGTCGCGGTCGAACATCGGGCGTCCCTTCAGGCCGAGGACGGTGGAGTTTCCGGCGCTCCCGGCGGCCACCTCGAGGAAGGCCTCGGGGTCGAGCCCGGCCCGCTCGGCGGCCAGTACGGACTCGGCGAGCGCAGCCGCGTGGACGGCTCCCATGGTGTTCGTGAGCAGCTTCGCGAGCTGTCCGTGGCCCTGCGGGCCGACGTGGACGATCCGTTCTCCCATGGCCTCGAAGAGGGGACGGGCGCGCTCGAAATCGCCGGTCTCGCCGCCCACCATGATCGTGAGCGTGCCGTCCTCGGCCTTGGGGCGTGAGCCCGAGACCGGGGCCTCGAGGAAGGCGATCCTGTCCTCGGCGAGGCGCTCGCCGATGGCCTTGGCCGCGGTGGGGGCGATCGTCGACATGTCGATCGCGAGCGCGTTCTCCTCCAGGCCGTGCGCCGCGCCCTGCTCCCCGAGCAGAACCTCCTCGACCTCGGGCGCGTCGGGGACCATGGTGATCACCGCCGCGGCGCCCTCGGCCGCCTCGCGCGGCGTGGCGGCGGCGTCGGCGCCGTGCTTGCTCGCAAAGCGCTCGGCCTTCTCGCGCGTGCGCGTGTAGACCGACAGCTCGAAGCCGGCCTTGGCCAGGTTCGCGGCCATCGGCCCGCCCATGATCCCGAGGCCGCAGAAGGCGACCGCTCTCTCATTTGCCATATCCGCCACCTCCGGGGGTCTCGAGTCGCAAGCGGTCGCCGGGGGAGAGCGTGCCGGTTGCCTTCGCCGGCAGCTCTTGCCCGTTCAGCAGGTTCCTACCAGGCGCGCCGTCCTCGCCGCCGTCCGCGCCCGGCGGGGCGTGGCCGCGGCGCTCGGTGATGAGGGAGTAGCGCATCTGGTCGAGCGCCTCGAGCTCGCGCACCACGCCGTCGCCGCCGCGGTGCCGGCCCCTGCCACCGGAGCCGCGGCGGAGCGAGTACTCGACGGCTCGCAGCGGAAACTCGAGCTCGAGCGCCTCAATCGGCGTGTTGAGCGTGTTCGACATCGCGACGTGCACGCCGCTGGGCCCGTCCGCCCCGGGGCAGGCGCCCTGGCCGCCGCCGAGGGTCTCGTAGTAGGTGAAGTCGTCGTTGCCGAGCGTGAGGTTGTTCATCGTGCCCTGGCCGAGGGCGAGGCCGAATGCGGCGAGGACGAGGTCCGCGACTCGCGACGACGTCTCGACGTTCCCGGCCGCAACCGCCGCGGGCGGCTCCGCGTTGAGGAGCGAGCCCTCGGGGGCCGCCACGGTCAGCGGGCGGTACGCGCCGGCGCAGGCCGGAACGTCCGGATCGGTGAGCACCCGGAGGGCGAAGTAGCAGGCGGACAGCGTCACGGCTAGCGGGCAGTTGAGGTTGCCCCCGTGCTGTGCGGCGGAGCCGGAGAAGTCGAGCGTCAGGTGATCTCCCTCCACGCGAGCCTCCACCGTCAGCTCCAGATCCTCCTCTGCTCCCTCGAGAACGTCCGTTGCCTCATAGCTGCCGTCATCCAGCTCGGCGATCCGGGTTCGTGTCCGCCGCTCGGCGTAGTCGAGCGTCTCGCGGAGGCCCGCACGGAACGTGTCGATGCCGAAGCGCTCAATCAGGGCGGCCACTCGCTCGCCACCCGCGCGGCCGGCGGCAACCTGCGCCCGGAGGTCCGCCTCCCGCTGGCGCGGGCTGCGCATGCGCCCGGTGAGATCGTGGAGCACGTCCTCGGTTAGGCGGGTGGGCGGGATCACGACGCCCTCGTCCTCCAGCGTCCGCGAGAGGGCCGGCATGCTGCCCGGCTCCTCCGCGCCCACGTCGGCGTGGTGGGCGCGGCTGGCCGCGAACCCGGCCGGCTCACCCTCATGGAAAAGGGGGGTTATCACCGTGATGTCCGGCAGGTGGGTGCCGCCCCGGTAGGGGTCGTTGAGGATCCAGGACTCGCCCTGCCGCTGCTCCTCGTCCAGCACCGCCGCCACCGCCGACGGCATCGCGCCGAGGTGAACTGGGATGTGCTCGGCCTGCATGACCATCTGCCCGTCCGGGTCGAACAGCGCGGTGGAGGCGTCCCGGCGCTCTTTGATGTTCGCCGAGTGCGCCGACCGCACCAGCACCGCGCCCATCTCGTCACAGGCGGCGCGCAGGCTGCCGAGCAAGACCTCGAGGGTGATGGGATCGAGCGCGTTCAGGAGCGAGCCACCACCTTCACCGCTCCATCACCACGACGTCGTCCTCGGCGCGCGCGCGCCAGCCCTCGGGCACGACGAGCGTCGAGCCCGGAAGAGCGATCACCTCGGGTCCCTCCACGGCGCCGCCCGGCAGTCCGTCCCAGGCGGCCGCGGCCGGCTCCGCGCCGGGAAGCGCCACCGCCACGCGAACCGTGACGAGCTCGAGTGCGGCGTCGGGGTCCGAGTACCCGTAGCGCTCGTCATGCGCCCTGTCGAACGCCCCGCGAAGCTCCTCCGGATCGGGCGCCGCATCCCCGTCGATCGACAGCTCGAAGGCTTGCCCTTCGTAACGGAGGTCATACGTGGCGCGCACCTCCGGCCCGTCGCCCCGTAGCTCCTCGCGGCCGCGGGCGGCCAGGCGGTCGACGGCTTCGGCGATCGCGTCGGCCGTGAGGTCGTCGCCTGTGAGGAGCACGCTTTCCACGAGGTCGCGGCGGCGCTCGGCCACGACGAGGCCGAACGCGGAGAGGACTCCGCTCGCCACGGGGACGAGCACGCGGCGCATGCCGAGCTCGTCGGCGATCTGCGCTGCGTGGAGCGGCCCGGCTCCGCCAAAGGGGACGAGCGCGAGGTCACGCGGGTCGATTCCGCGCTGCACCGTCACCACGCGAACCGCCTGTGCCATCGCCGCGCTCGCGACCCGCACGATCCCGGCCGCGGTCTCTTCGAGCGAGAGCCCGAGCTCGCCGGCGAGCTCCCCCACCGCCCGCTCCGCGGCCGACCGGTCAAGCCAAACGCCGCCCGCGAGCGGCGAGCCCTCGTCGAGATGCCTGAGCAGCAGGTTGGCGTCCGTGACCGTCGGACGCTCGCCGCCGCGCCCGTAACAGGCCGGCCCGGGGTCGGCGCCCGCCGAGCGCGGCCCGACGCGAAGCGCCCCACCGGAGTCGCGCCACGCGATCGACCCACCGCCGGCGCCCACGGTGTGAACGTCGACCATCGGAAGCGCCAACGCCCGCCCACCGACCTCGCGGCCGCTGCCAACAGCGGCCGCGCCACCGACGATCAGCGAGACGTCACAGGACGTCCCGCCCATGTCGAGCCCGACAGCATCGCCGAGGTGGCGCATCGATTCGGTGTCATAGGCCGAATTCACGCGCCAGTCGCGCCCGGGTGGACGTCGGTGCCCGTCGTCGACGTGCTGGGCCGCACGGCTCGCCATCCGCGCCGCTCCCACCGCTCCTCCGGCGGGCCCCGACAGCACGGTCCAGGACGCGTGGCGGGCGGCGGTCGCCGCGCTCGCCGTTCCTCCGCTCGACAGCATCACCTCCGGCGCGGGCAGACCGGCGCCGCGGGCGCGCTCCGTCAGCCGCTCCAGATACCCGCGGAGCAGCGGCGACAGGGCCGCGTCGACCACGGTCGTCGCGCAGCGTTCGTACTCCCGGAACACTCCGGCCGTCTCGTGTGACGTGGAGACGTGGATTCCGGG
>DASQTS010000070.1:0-6031 GCA_035641775.1 Thermoleophilaceae bacterium | reverse complement strand
GAGGGTGACGGGACTGAGACTGATGCAACTGATGCGCCCTCCGAGGGCGACAAGACGGAGTAAGGAGGGCCAATGGCCACTGCTGCAGAACTGATCGACGAGATCAAGAAGATGTCCGTCCTCGAGCTATCCGAGCTGATCAAGGCGCTCGAGGAGGAGTTCGGTGTTTCCGCGACGGCCGTCGCGGCCGCCGCCCCGGCCGCGGCCGGCGCTGGCGATGGCGCTGCGGCCGAGGAGGCCAGCTCGACGGTCGACGTCGTCCTCACGGGCGCCGGCGACAAGAAGATCCAGGTCATCAAGGTCGTCCGCGCCGCCACCGGCCTCGGCCTCAAGGAGGCCAAGGCCCTCGTGGACGAGGCCCCCAAGCCGGTCAAGGAGGGCGTCGACCGCGACGAGGGCGAGAAGCTCCAGTCGGAGCTTCAGGAGGCGGGCGCGACCGTCGAGCTGAAGTAGCTCGAAGGTCGCTAAGAAGTTGCAGTAGGGGCCGCCAAGTGCGGCCCCTTTGCGTTCGTGGGGGAAAGGCGCACGCACGTGCTGCGGGAGCGGCCCGGTTCTGGGCAGAATGATCCTGTGACCCTTCTCGAGGCCATCGCCGCCGGTGACCGCGACGTGCTCAACGGGCTGCTGGCCGACGACGTGGTCTTCCACAGCCCGGTCCAGACCTACCGGGGTCGCGACCAGGTGGTGCTGCTGCTCACCACGATCTCGGGCATCATCGACGAGGTGGAGCCCACACGCGAGCTCGACGGCGTGACCTTCTTCGCCGCCACCGTCGAGGAGCACCCGGTCGACGGCATGCTCGACGAGCACACCGACGTCGCCGGGCACATCGCCGAGCTCACGCTGATGATGCGTCCGCTCGCGCAGCTCCAGGCGGCCGTGGCGAGGATGGCCCGCGCGCTGTCGACGCCCGGCCAGAACTAGGGACTACGGACCCGAGGCACCGGGTACGCGCGCGGAATGCGGGGGAGCGGTATGCGGGGGAGGGGCCTGATCGGACTGTTTGCGCTCGCCGGAGCGCTTGCGCTCCCGCAGGGCGCAGCCGCCCAGCTCCAGAAGCAGCCGACGGCCGCCGGAAGCGGCGGCGCCGCCGCCAGCGTGGACCTCGCCGGCACGCGCGCGGCAATCCGGACCCTGCGCAGGGGCGGCAACGCCATCGACGCCGCGGTGGCGGCAGCGGCAGTCCTGGGCGTGACCGAGCCGTTCTCGTGCGGCATCGGCGGCGGCGGCTTCATGGTGATCCGCACCGCCAAGGGCAAGGTCACGACGATCGACTCGCGCGAGGAGTCGCCGGAGACCATGCGGCCCGACTCGTTCATGGAGAACGGCGCCCCGCTCGTTTTCAACGAGGCCCGATGGAGCGGGTTGTCCGCGGGAGTACCTGGCACGGTCGCCGGCTGGCAGCGCGCGCTCAGCCGCTACGGCACCCTGCCGCTCTCCGAGGTGCTGCGGCCCGGCATACGCGTCGCGCGCGACGGGTTCACCGTCGACAGCACGTTCGTGTCACAGACCGAGCCGAATGTCGATTGGTTCGATGACATCCCGGCCACGGCTGCGATCTACCTGGACGCGGACGGCACCCCGCGTGACGTGGGGTCCACTCTGCGCAACCCGGATCTGGCGAGGACCTATCGGGTGCTGGGGAGAAGGGGCGCAGGCTGGTTCTACGAGGGTG
Source organism: Thermoleophilaceae bacterium (assembly GCA_035641775.1). GTDB lineage: Bacteria > Actinomycetota > Thermoleophilia > Solirubrobacterales > Thermoleophilaceae > JACVRW01. The sequence continues at coordinate 4,356 of DASQTS010000070.1, read as the reverse complement.
GGGTGGCTCGGGCGATGGCGGAGGCCGCGCAGGACCCCCCGAAGGCGGCCGACGCGAACCACGCCTGGCGGCCGGGCCTCATGACGACGCGCGACCTGCAGCGCTACCGGGCGATCGAGCGCGCGCCCACTCGGATCGGCTACCGCGGCCTCGACGTCTGGGGCATGGGCCCGCCCTCGAGCGGTGGCTCGACTGTGGGCGAGGCGCTCAACATCCTCGAGGGCTACGCCAACCTCGCTGCGGACCGCACCCGCGCCCTTCACCTCATGCTCGAGTCCTCGCGCTTCTCGTTCGCGGACCGGAACGCATACCTCGCGGACCCGGACTTCTACAAGGTGCCGCTGAAGACCCTGCTCTCGGACAGCTACGCCGCCGAGCGTCGCGAGCTGATCGACGAGGAGCGGGCGCAGCCGGGGCCGGTGCCGCCAGGCGACGCCACCGTCAGCCACCCGCACCAGTCGACCACTCACCTGGTCGCCTCCGACCGCGCGGGCAACGTCGTCTCCTACACGTTCACGATCGAGTCCACGGGCGGCAACGGGATCGTCGTGCCGGGCTGGGGCTTCCTCCTGAACAACGAGCTCACCGACTTCAACTTCGACTCCACGACCCACCCGAACCGCGCCGACGGCGACAAGCGCCCGCGCAGCTCGATGAGCCCGACAATCGTCACCAGCGACGGCGAACCGCTGCTCGCCGTCGGCTCGCCCGGCGGCTCGACGATCCCGCCCACCGTGCTCCAGGTCCTTCTTGACCGGCTCGAGCTGGGCGCGACGCTGCCCGAGGCGATCGCGCGCCCGCGCGCCGCCCAGCGCAACTCGGCCACGACGACCGCGGAGCAGGAGTTCATCGACTCGCCGGAAGGCCAGGCGCTCGCCGCCCAGTACGGCCACGCATTCAGCCCCACCTCCGAGATCGGCGCCGTCACGGGAATCGAGTTCCTGCCCGGCAGCCGGACGCTCGCGGCGGCCGAGCCCACCCGCCGCGGCGGCGGGAGCGCGGCGACCGTCGAGCCATAGCATCGCGCGGGTGCACCCGCGCTCTGGCCGCTCAGCTCGAGGTCGCTGAGAGTGCCCTACGCGCTGTACGCCGCGGCGGTCACGGCGCTCGCCGTGCGGGCTCGACGACGGGGTTCTCGAGCTCGCCGAGGCGCGCCAGCAGGCGTGGCCACTGGTCGGGCTTCAGGACCGACGCCGCGACGCTCGGTGCGCCGCCAGCCGGCCGGAAGCCCACGTGCACGTGATCGCCGTGGTCGCTCATCGACATGGTCGACCCGCCGATGTCGAACAGCGAGATGATCTGCGCCGGCGCGAACGCGCCCTGAAGCTGCGCGATCCGTCTGACGGTCTGGTCCACGATGCCGCCCTGCTCCTGGTGGCCTAGCACCGGGATGCCGTTGATCGCCGCGATGTCCACGGCGTTGCCCGAGCTGTGGTGCGAGACGTGCCCGGACTTCGTGAGGTAGCTGTGGCCGCAACGCAGCGAGGTGACCGTCGGGCTCAGCCCCGACGCCGACAGGTAGGCGAGCGTGGCGAGGATCCGCTTGTCGACGATGCCGGCGCGGATGTCGGCCCGCCCGCAGCTGTAGATCTCGATGCGCTCGTCGGCGAGCACACGCTGCTGGAGCAGCGACTTCGAGAGCAGGAGAATCTGGCCCACCGTCGGTCCGTCGCGGAGGACGTTCTTCCCGTCGGCGCGATACACCGCGGTCGCCTCGAGCAGCTTCCAGCCGTCGAGGATCGGCTTCGGATCGATCGTCGGCGCTCCCCGGCCGGCGGGCCGGATCGAGAAGCTGACGTGCGCGGCCGTGCCGGGCACCGTCGCGCCGATGCGGCCGACGATCGTCCCGCCGATCACCCGCGACCCCTCCGTCATGCGACGCAGCCGCGTCTTGGAGGGATCGAGCCCGTACGGCTTTGAGAAGTAGTTCTTGTAGATCTCGACGCTGCCACCGGAGCGCGCCCGGCTCTGCATGAGTTGCTCGAGGCCCCCGGACTCGCGCGCGCCGGCCGCGTACGGCCGCGCGAACAGGCGCTCGGGGCCGGATGACTCGAGGTCCGCCGTGTCGGTCGCGTCGGGCTGGCGGCCTGCGGAGGCGGCCCGCTCGGGCGCGGGGTCGCTCTGGCGGGGATGGGCGTGGACGCGCACCTCGGCGGCCTCGTCCTTCGGCACGGGATGGAACTTCGAGATCGCCCCTAGGTGCGCGTACATGAAGCGGTTCCCGTAGACGTCCTGGAGCACGAGGTGGCGGCCGAGGGCGCGGCTGTACCCGATCCGCTTGATCACGCCGTCGTTCACCGCGACGACCGGAGCGCCCCGGCGCGCGAAGATGCGGACGCTCCGGCGCCCGGGCTCGGACTCCACCGGGTTCGCCGCGTTCTCGCCGCGGGCGACGCGTTTCAGAAGCTCTCGCTCCGCGATGTCATCCGCGTAGCGCGCTGCCGCCAGGACCGGGAAGCGCGCCTCGGTCAGCCCAGTAAGCGACCCGACCAGGTCGACGGGGATGCCGGCGATGAGCCGGGCCCGGAGCAGCACCGAGTCGACGTACCAGTCGGCGTGGTTGTACGCGAACAGCGCCCCACGGACGTCGTTCGCGTAGTCGGCCGCCTTGAGGTAGCGCGCCGCGGCGAAGATCGCGTCGACCGGGTTGTAGGGGTCGCGGCGGCCGTCGCCGTTCGCATCAACGCCGTACGCCTTCCAGGTAGCCGGCATGAACTGCATCCAGCCGATCGCCCCGGCGGTGGAGACGTTCAGGTTGCGGCCGTAGTCCGTCTCGATCTCGTTGATCGCGGCCAGGATCTCCCAGCGGACGCCGTACTCGATGCCGGCTGCCTGGTAGATCGAGAGGAGGAAGGGGGGAACCCGGAACTTGTCGATCATGAAGTTCGGGACGCCGACCGCCGTGGACGGGCCCGGCAGGACCTCCGCGAAGCCCGGGTTGGCCGGGGTCGGCATGCCGTCGTGTCGCCGCAGCCGCGGATGGCGGCCGCGTCGCCGCTCGTCGCCCTCGTCCCTGACGAACTCGATCCACTGCTCGCGGTCGCGTTCGGGCGCCGGGCCGAGTTCGCGCTCGTCGATCACGGTCGGATCGCGGTCGCCTTTCGGGGGTTCCGCCACCTCGTCGCCGCCGATCACTTCCGGGGGCGGGGCGGGTGTCGACGGCCGCTTCGTGCCCGGCGGGTCGGGCGGCGGCGGGTCGGGCGGCGGCGGGTTTGTTGGCGGCGGCTCGGGCGGAGCCGTGTCGAGCGCCTCGAGCGAGACCGGCGTGCCCGGCAGGTCCGGGTGGCCCACGACCTGGTCCAGGGTCGTTCCCTCCGGAAGATCGAGAACCACGGCGGTGAAGGTGCCGTCCGCGAGCTTCACTGTGACGCGGTACGACTGAGCCGAGGCCGGGACAGTGAAGACCGTGGCGAGGAACGCTGCGACCAGCGCGGCCAGCACAAGGGTGCGGAGCAGTTTCGGGCTAGCCAACCGTCTCGCGGCCGCGGGCGTCATCTGCCCACTATGACGTTATTTCCGCGGATCGCCACTCCCGAAAGGTCTAGGCCGGACTAGCCCCGGGACCGCCGGTCAAGCTGTGACGCGCTCGCGCTGCGCGCCTACGAGCCCGTGCTCGTGGGCGTACCGCACCGCGGCGGTGCGGCTGGGCACGCCCAGCTTGCGATAGACATTGCTGAGGTGGAACTTAACCGTCTGCTCGGTGACCCAGAACTCCTCGCCTATCGCCTTGTTCGATAGGCCCCGGGCGACCGCGGTGAGGATCTCGCGCTCGCGCGCGGTGAGCTCGTCGGTGCTGCCGTTCTCGCCCTGCAGGGTCTTGGAGAGCCGAGGATGGAACACCGTGCGCTGAAGGGTTTGGCGGAGCGCGCCGACGAGGTCAAGGGGGTGGATCGTCTTGATGATGTAGGCCGCGGCCCCCGCCTCGAGCGCCGCCTGGACGTGGTGAATGTTCGACTTCATCGAGAAGAAGACGACCTTCGCCTCGCGGTGGTGGGCGCGGATCACGTCGATGCACGCGAAGTCGTCGTCCCCGCAGAGCTGCGGGTCGATCAACACGAGGTCCGGCCGGGTGCGAGCGACCAACGAGGACAGCTCCTCCTGCGTGCCCGCTTGCCCGACCACGCTGATGTCCTCGCTCGACTCGAGGACGATCCGGACGCCCTCGAGCGTTACCAGTTGATCATCCGCGAGCAGTACTCGCATTAAGCGCTCGTTTCTCCATGTTGTGGACGACGCGAAGGGGCCAGCCCTTACAGCACCAACCGAACCACTCAAGTTGTGCATTTCCACCGTAACCCGGATTCTCTGTGTGTCAAATGGTGCAAAAAAGGTCGCTAACTGCGGGACTTACAGCGG